>DASXWI010000536.1:0-8380 GCA_036503755.1 Saprospiraceae bacterium
ACACTTCTTTTTAATAACATTCGTCAGGTATTCGAGTGGAGGATTTATATCCGTCGCTCTGCTCACCGGTTCGAAGTACAACAACTCCCTGATAATGCGTAAAAGATGCTGACGGCCTTTTTGTGGAGGAATATACATCTCCACTTTGTCTGTAAACAGAATCAATCCTACCTGGTCATTATTCTGCAATGCTGAGAATCCAAGCACTGCAGACAATTCTGCCATCCATTCATTTTTCCAGGGCTGGCGGGTGCCGAAATGTACAGAAGAGCTTATATCCACCAACAACATCATCGTCAACTCCCTTTCTTCTTCAAAAACTTTGATGTGAGGATCACCACTTCGTGCAGTAACATTCCAGTCAATATTCTTCACCTCATCCCCATACTGGTATGATCTCACCTCACTAAAGGACATGCCTCTTCCTTTAAACGCAGAATGATACTCGCCGGAAAAGATGTGCCTGCTCAAGCTCCTGGTCTTGATTTCGACTTTCCTTACCCGCTTAAGTAATTCACTTGTATCCACGCTATTCGGTTGGCTTTATCCATGGATGATTACCATCCAAAATATTTCCAATATTTTCTTTTAATCAATTCTTTGCTTTCTCCCATAGGAAGCAATTGCAGTTCGTCTCCATAAAGAATGCTGAACTCAGTAGTCATCGCCACACCTCCCGTAGTAGGAAGAAGTAAAGTATATCCCACTTCCTGAAGCCATAAAGCATATTCCTTATCCGTATGATGATCCGCAGAAGCTAACGCTAGACTGGAAGCTTTGTTAAGATCCCCGGGTATATTCATCAATTCTGCCTGCAATACAAATACATCTTCCTTCTTCAACCATACAAAGACTTCCCTTTGAATCATGTCAGGATGAATGAATGTCATCATGCCGGTGATGTGAGATTGGCTTTCATCAATGATTTCAACCCAACCTGAAGAGCGATATACTAATCGTCCAGGGGATTCGAGTTCGTTTCCTTGAGTAAGTTGCTGGACCCCCATATTCCATGAGGAATCTACATGGGCTGTAATCCAATCATTATAAAATTTACTTTCCAGTTGTGGATAAACAAAGTCAAGAAAGCCCATGGAATTATCAAAATGCCTGACGGATAACGGGGTTGTAAAAAGAATAGTCGCTTTGTATTCTGTTCCATCAACCATTGCTTTGTAGGTAACCGGGTCTTTCTGTCTCATCTGGATAGTTAAAAAAGAGCCCTTATCATCCGGGATATAGGCTTTCCAGATAGAACACGTTCCGTCTAAACATTGGCCATCAAATCGTCTATACAATCCATCCTGGTTGACCATCCCGGAAACAATACCGTAATCCATCTTTTGAACAGAGAGGTACATAGGTTGCCCTGCTTCAATTTGAATCCACTCTGCTGCAGTTTTGAAATTCTTGATCTTTATCAGTTTCTCGGGGAATGCTTTTACATCAAATGTTCTGCTTTGATCGGCCGAAAGCCATCTGAGTATTGCCTGGTCAGCAGATATAGTTCCAGTAAGGTACCCGGTCAGCTTGTCGAATGCATCACGCTCCTGCAATTGAAAACGTCCTCCCGCATTCCAGTCTCCTGACAATTTGTGTATTCGCTGATCAGCATCGTGGATCATGTATCCAACAACCTGTGAATGATCTGATGCGAGGATAAGTGTAACCGGGTGATAATCTGCGAGGACTCCTTTGTAAGTTTCCTGCCAGGTAATTTTTCCCAACTGCGACTGCATCCACTCATCGACAGTTACCTGTCCATTCAGCACAAGACACAATACAAAAAAAGGTATAAAAAGAAAAGATTTGATCATTATCTGCCTGCTTATGGTACTTCAATACTGTTGAGGATAGTTTTGATAATATCCTCCTGTGTCACATTCTCTGCTTCCGCTTCATAGCTCAACCCGATACGATGTCTCATGACATCATGGCAAACCTGTCGTACATCTTCAGGAATAACATATGCTCTTCTTTTCATAAAAGCCATCGCCTTAGAAGCAATCATGAGATTGATACTAGCGCGTGGAGAAGCTCCATATGAAATCAATGGTTTGAGTTTCGAAAGATTTCCATCCGGTTGTCTCGTTGCGAAAACGATGTCGAGAATGTAGTTTTCAATTTTCTCGTCCATATAAACTTTACGAACAATCTTCCTGGCTTTCAGAATGGCTTCAGGTGTGACTACCGGCTGAAGTTTAAGATTAGTTTCACCGGAAAGACTCCGCTTCATGATCAATCGTTCTTCATTACGATCCGGGTAACCAATTTTAACCTTAAACATAAAGCGGTCGACCTGGGCTTCGGGAAGATTATAGGTCCCTTCCTGCTCAATAGGATTCTGGGTAGCGAGGACAAGGAATGGCTCTTTCAGCGTATAGGATTCTCCTCCGATGGTGACTTGTCTCTCCTGCATAGCTTCGAGGAGAGCACTTTGGACCTTTGCAGGGGCACGGTTGATCTCATCAGCAAGAATAAATTGGGCGAAAATGGGTCCTTGTTTTACAGAAAACTGGCTGGTAGAAGGATTATAGATCATCGTCCCGATAATGTCTGCAGGCAGTAGATCGGGAGTGAATTGAATACGGCTAAAACTGCCATCCACGCAGGAAGCTAATGTCTTGATAGCAAGGGTTTTAGCTAGCCCAGGAACACCTTCCAACAGGACATGGCCGTCTGCCAGCAGGCCCAAAAGCAGCCGGCTAACCATATATGACTGGCCGACAATAACCCGGCCACTGGCTTCGATAACCCGGTCAACAAAGGCACTTTCATTGTATATCTCCTGACTAAGCGCTTCAATATCTACACTGGCTTGCATATGGTAGTTGTATTTTTATCGGATTGCGAAAATAGAATCTATGAAGGACTTCCGCGGCAATGTTAGGTTTTTGATAACAAGCCTCTTAGTAAAGGTAATCATGTTGGCCGGAGCCGCATGGCCATCATCCGCTTTGATAGGGCAAACCCCTGATCCGGCTACCTCCATCAAGGAATTAAAAGAAGGCACGCTCATCGTCCGTTTTCCCACCAATAAGGCTAAAATAGACACCCTTACTGCCATGGCTAAAAGGACAAGTAATCCGGACAACAAACAACGACTTGAAAAAGAGCTTCAACAAACTATTGGAGAACGTGATACACTAGTAGCTCATTATGTGGAGGGGTTTAAACTGAAATATGATTTCTCCAAAGTGGCTTATTATTTCGACTATGATGGTCGTGATTTAAATACAGCCAGGTATTACAATCTCGATGGAGAACATATCGCTATAGCTGATCTAAGTGAAAAGCCTATATTCTATCTTTTCTTTGATCGCTCCGAAGAAATGAAGATGGATGCTTTGACCATCAATAGCCGCATGTTGAAAAAAATACCCAAACCTTTCCCTAACGATTTTACTACGGGTGGCCTTAATTATTTTTTTGTCTCCTTATCTAACAATACTTTTGAATCCTGGCGAATCAAGAAGATGAACAAGCGATTCCATATGTTCTGGAATGATGTTATGGCCTACGAAAAAAGTAAAGAAAAAGGCTAATTACCTTTTTTGTAGATCGGATCAATGACTACACTATCCGGCTTAGACTTAAATGAAGGTTTGGCTGGTTTACTTGGTTTTCCTGGTTTCGGTATTGTATCCAGTTTATCATCAAGGGAAGTGGCTACCAGGAGGGAATCCACATAATCCTCCGCTTTTATGTAGACTTTCTGCTTACACACAGCCAATTGGTCAGCCTGCCATTGATCTTTTTTCAATTGTACAGCAGCTTTGATCAAATCATCCTGGCTTACTTCATTGGCGCAGGATGTCATCCAGAGGATAAATGAGAATAGTAATATAGGTTTCAAGATCTTTCTCATTCTACCAGAATATTCATTTCCCTTCTTCTGTCATTCAAAATAGAATCGACGGCAATTGGATAGAGACTGTCGCGCATTCGAAAGCACATCGAATCGATTTGAGGTTGCAATGCAATAATCTCTTTCTGAAAAATGGTATCAATGGCTCGCCTGCTGTCTTTAGTAGGACCCACCGGACGGTTTGTACAGGAAAATAAAAATAGGCCTGCAAGCAGACAAATGAAAATCCGGAACATCAGACAATCCTGGTTTTGAGTTCAAAGTTTTGACCCAGGTACACTTTGCGCACCATTTCATCGGAGGCGAGTTCCTCTGCTGTACCTGCCTTCAGAATTCTACCTTCAAACATCAAATAGGCTCTATCGGTAATGGAGAGTGTCTCTCTTACATTATGGTCCGTGATGAGGATGCCAATATTTTTAGTTTTCAACGCAGCTACGATATGCTGTATGTCTTCTACAGCTATCGGGTCGATTCCTGCAAAAGGTTCATCCAGTAAAATAAATTTTGGATCTGTAGCTAATGCTCGTGCAATTTCTGTTCGACGACGCTCACCACCAGAAAGGCTGTCACCTACATTGTAACGAACTTTTTCAAGGCCAAATTCGGAGATCAGTGTTTCAAGTTTTTCTTGTTGTTGTGTGCGATTCAGCTTGGTGAGTTCAAGGACAGCCTTGATATTATTCTCCACGGTAAGTTTGCGAAAAACAGATGCTTCCTGGGGTAAGTACCCTACCCCAAGCCGGGCCCGCTTGTACATAGGTAAATGGGTGATTTCCGTTTTGTCGAGGTATACGTGGCCAGACGCAGGTTTAATAAAACCTACCGTGATATAAAAAGAGGTGGTTTTCCCGGCACCGTTCGGGCCAAGTAAACCTACAATTTCACCCTGGGAAACTTCAATGGAGACCTGGTCAACAACTTTACGTTTGCCGTAATATTTTACCAGGCTGTCCGTCCACAATTTCATAAAATCGCATTAGTTTATTGTAATCGCGGGCACAAAGTACGGCTCGCTTTTGGCATCTGTACAACTGATTTAGGACCAGGATTGTTTCGCACTGCGCTGATCATTGCCAGACAACATTGGTTTCTACCTCCCAGGCGGCCCTGATATTATCTATGGTAAGGATCATCTTCCTTTCGGGCTGCCTCCTTAAAGTATAATCACCAGTATCCCAGATGCCGTTTCCATTTAAATCTTCTATCAGTTCAATGCCATACTTACCCGGGGCTAAAGCTCCTCGTTTCAACTGGGCGGATTTCTGCATTTCAATGACAAAACGCGCCTCGACCTGATCTCCGGTTTTCAATAATAGCACATAATTCTTTGTGGAATCAAGGCCCTCTACATTTAACGTAAGATCTCCATACTGATCTGCACCTTGAACAACAATTGAAAGTCTGATCGTATCATTTGTTCTCCCCCAATAATCCTGGACAGCTCCCGGTAAAAGTGTAAGCGTATGCCTGGATACCGGTTTCCAGTTTGCAATCACAGAAAAATTTCTCCCAGGCAGGCTATCGCTGGTCAATGTATAAGGTATCAAATCGAGTGAATCTGTATAGAGCTTTATCCTTGAGGTATCAATATTCGTAAGTGGAATTTTGGACATAAACCTCGCTGCAGCTTGCGGATGAAGTCTCCCGGAAATTGAAACAACTTTAATAGGTTCCTTCAATGGCGAAGCACCATTAGCAAGGCGAATGTTTGTGGTATCTGTTCCAATGATAGCTTGACCAGTGTAATTTTTTACAGGAGAATACCAGACGTGGAGTGTATCTCCTTCCCATGCTGATACGGCGTCATCAATCGCGGGTACTAACTGCGGCATTGGTTTTGGAGTTGTAGCATCCACTACCATTTTTATCCATCCAGGCACATCATGGATGATTTCACGAATAGACGTTCTTTTCTCTTTTGGAAAAACGGAGATGACCGGAATGATCGATACAGGTTCAATCGTATAAATAGGTTCATCATGCCAGCCAATTAATTCTGTCTCCTGGTCATAAAGAAAATTGAGATTGTCATCTTTAAGGGCAACCACATTGAATGAATCTGTACGGATATTGCTCATCGACCATTGACCTTCTTTGTTTGTCTTAGCTACGTACTCTGGTCTTCGTTTGTACACTGCGCTATCCTCACCTACAGGATACAATATCACCCACACTCCATCAGCAGATGCGAGTGTGGATGCATTCATAACCTTACCAGAAAGCTTTACCGAATCGAGTACATCGCCTGTAGAAAACACGAATGCATAATTCTCCAGGATATTCCCTTCATTAAGATCCGCTATCGAACTTCCGAAATTGATCGTATAGGTAGTTTCTTCTCTGAGGCTATCGGGTACTGTGATCACAATGGATTTTCCTTTTTGCTTGATCTCAGGATCGTCCGGCATCAAAGGAGAAATCACCACCTGTGTCTGTATATCCTTTAGCGTAAACCATTCGTCAAACGTGATGACGATTTCTTCCGGCCTGTAATTCGTTTGAAAGTTTGGGGTAGACTCACCCTCGACCACTACCGGCGGAGCCACGTCATCAGGACCACCCGTTGGCGCCTTTGGAGAGGCGCATGCAAAAAGCATCGATAGGGCAATGGCAAAAACAGATATCCATGGGAAGAATCGCAAAAACATTCCGCAAATATATCAGGAAATGAATAAGGAATAACGAACAGGGAATAACAACGAGAGAACAAGGAACAGGGAACAAGGAACATCGAAGTCAGAAATCATTGGGGAAACAGGGAACAAGGAACATCGAAGTCAGAGATCATTGGGGAAACAGGGAACAAGGAACAGGGAACATCGAAGTCAGAAATCATTAGAAATCGTGGAAAAATATCATTAATTCCCATAAGAATATCGGCTAAACAGATTGACAGTAGTCCAAATAACTCCCAGATTTGTAAAATTATTTCAATCCCCCAAAAAACCCAAAAAGCATGACTAAGCCTGATCTTGAAGAACGATTAATAAATTTTGCAGTTGCAGTAATTTTTATTGCACAAACGATGAATAGGAATTACGCCGGAAATCATCTTTCAGAACAAATAACCAGGTCTTCTTCTTCCTCCGCCTTAAATTATGGCGAGGCAAAGAGTGCAGAATCAAGACGAGACTTTATTCACAAAATAAAAATAGTTCTGAAGGAGCTTAGGGAAACACATATTAACCTCAAAATTATTTATAGAACCAACCTCAATCCAAATAAGGAAAAGATTGAAGAAATTTTAAAGGAGAATAATGAACTAATCTCCATCTTTGTAACTTCTATACAAACAGCGAGGAACAACCTCGAAAATAAGAAGCAAAAAATTTAACTGCCTCAACTTCTCATTTCGATGTTCCTTGTTCCCTGTTCCCATGTTCGTATTCCTCATTCAAACCCGCGATTAAGCGGGTGAAACGAGTTAATGGTCTCACGCAGGTAATCCGCATTGAGATGCGTATAAATCTCGGTGGTGATGATGGACGCGTGTCCCAGCATTTCTTGTACGGCACGAAGATCCGCTCCGCCTTCGACAAGGTGGGTGGCAAAGGAATGGCGAAGGCTATGTGGTGAAATGGTTTTGTCAATTCCAGCTGCTGCAGCGGTTTCTTTGATGATGTTGAAGATCATCACGCGTGAAAGCTTCTTTCCGCGACGATTGAGAAAAAGAATGTCCTTGGCGAGTGGATCAATATTCATCATACGATTGCGGTCGCCATCCAGATAGAGGCGGATGCAGTGAAGGGCTTCTTCACCGATAGGGACAAGTCGTTCCTTATTATTCTTTCCGATGACGCGGATAAATTGCAAGTCCTGAAAAATATTGCTAATCCGAAGGTTGGTTAATTCTGAAACGCGAAGTCCGCATGCATACAATGTTTCAATGATAGCCACATTGCGTGTGCCTTGCGGATGACTCTTGTCGATGCTGTCAATCATACGCCTTATCTCATCATAACTGAGAACTTCCGGAAGGTATTGATCCATTTTCGGTGAATCTATGAGCTCGGTAGGATCGGCTTTGAGCATATCCTCCATGATAAGGTACTGAAAATAGGAGCGTATGCCAGAAAGAATCCTTGCTTGCGAGCGTCTGCTTATTTCAGTTTCATTCAATAACTGCAGAAATTGCTCAAGCTCGTTTGTTGTAACAGCTGCGGGAGATTTAATACCTAAATCCCTGTTCATAAATAAGGCTAAGCGTCGCACATCACGACCATAGGCTTCAATGCTATGCCCGGACAAACCTTTCTCCAGTGTGAGAAAAGCCAAAAATCCATTGATTGTAGAATCCCAATCCATACCGGGCTGCAAGGTACAGCCCAACTATGACAAGTGCAGCGCTTTCAATCAAAGTTAGCCCTGCACACCTTGACCTGCCCGCTGTTTCTCATCCTCAGCACCACCTGCTCTTCTCCTGGAAGGTGCTACTTGTGTATCTCCAAAACGATGTGTGTATGACAAGGTGGCTAATCGTGTATCCCGATAGACATCAAAATTTTCTTC
>DASXWI010000537.1:0-3751 GCA_036503755.1 Saprospiraceae bacterium
CAAGGTATTCGGTGGTCAATGATTTGGCTCCTGCGAGCGGAAGTAAAAAATGAAGATCCGGATGTATGAATTTACTTGCCCTGTTGCATGAAGGACAGTTTCTGCATGCCTTTCCATTTACAGGAGAAATGCAGAGGATATCATTAGCGAGGGAAAGTGCGCCGGGCAAGATTCCGGAGCCGGGTTCACCATAGAGCAAAACGGCGTGGGGCAACCTGCCAGCAGACAGGATGGTATCCAATTGCAACCGGATGGCCGGTTGGCCGAAATGATCTAATAGTGTCATACCCGCACTTGTCAGGTCGCTTCGATCCAGTCAATGATCTGTTCGTCGAGGGGCATGGTTTCCGGGGAAAAAACATCTTGCCAATCTCCTTGTGGTCCAATGGCAAACTTTTGAAAATTCCAGGATACCTGCTGATCAGCTACCCCGTTTCTGTCCTTGCGGCTCAGCCATTGATATAATGGATGCACCGGTTCGGTCCGGATATTTATTTTTTTACTCAATGGAAATGAAACATCGAACATGGTTGTGCAAAAGGATAAAATTTCCTTTTCATCGCCTTGTTCCTGGTGGCCGAAATCATTGCACGGACATCCCAATACCACCAATCTGTCCTGATAATATCTGTGCAACTCTTCAAGCTGTTCATATTGAGGGGTAAATCCACATGCTGAAGCAACATTTACAATCAGCATTTTCTTACCCGTGAATTGATCTAACCGTATTTCCTCTCCATTGATGCCCTCGATGCTGATATTGTGGATCGATGCCACCAATTCAATAGTTTATGAATGGGTAAAAATAGCAATAATTAGGCAGAGGGCAAAGGGCAAAGGGCGGAAAGGCAGAAGGGCAGAAAGGCAGAAGGGCGGAATGGCAGAAGGGCGGAATGGCAGAACGGTAGAACGGTGGAAGGCGGAAAGCAATCATCATATTTGGGGGCTATTTCCGTGATTGAAATCTGAAAGCTGGAAGCTGGGAGCTAATATGGTAAAATCACTCAAGTGACCGGTCCCTGAGCTTGTCGAAGGGTAAAAAAGGACTCCTCCCCCTTTTTCCGCGCTCTTTGAGCTTTTAGCTCAAAGGCGTGATAATTAATTTTACGCTCTTAAATCCCCTTCGACAAGCTCAGGGACCGTTGCAATGTTTACCTTCGCGAAGCTAATAGCCTGAAAATCATGATATACCGTTTCGAATACTATATCCCGGTAGTGGACCCATCATCCTTTGTCCATCCCTTGGCGGCTGTCACAGGAAATGTCATCATCGGCAAGAATGTCTATGTAGGTCCGGGGGCAGCAATTCGAGGAGATTGGGGTGGTATTGTAATTGAGGACGGATGTAATGTCCAGGAAAACTGCACGATTCACATGTTTCCCGGGATAACGGTAAGACTGATGGAAGGAGCTCATATCGGACATGGTGCAGTCATCCATGGGGCTATCATTGGGAAGAATTGCCTGGTCGGGATGAATGCGGTCATCATGGATGAAGTTGAGATCGGAGACGAATGTATTGTTGGTGCCCTAACCTTTATCAAGGCAGGAGAGAAGATTCCTGGCCGGAGTGTGGTAGCTGGGAATCCTGGTAAGATCATCAAAGAAGTCTCAGATGATATGATCAACTGGAAATCAGAAGGAACCAAATTATACCAGGAATTGCCAGGACGTTGTTTTGATGGACTTCGACCCGTTTTACCATTAACCGAATCCAGATCAGATCATCCCAACGACAATCGTGAGCCTCAATACAAACCCTGGAAAGCCGGCTCAAAGACCTAATGTCAAAATGACGACGTCCTTGCCGGATTGAAATCCTTATTTTGCATGCTGTTTTAAAAGATCCAGATAATCTTGGTATGAGAATTTTCCTTTCCAGTAGCCTTGCAGGCTTTATCCTTTTTTTGACGCCGACCTTTCTTTTTTCACAACTTAACATGACTTTACAGGACAGTGTCACGTACACTAGCGGTGTAAATGATGTATGTGGATGGGTAGCCCCTGATGGCAAAGAGTATGCCCTGGTAGGCTTACATGGTGGTGTAGCAATCGTTGATGTTGATGTTACTCCTATCCAGGAAGTAGTCCATGTGCCAACAGAATACAACTTGTGGAAAGACATCAACACCTATGGACACTATGCCTATGTATCCACTGAAGCGCAAGTAGGTTTGCTGATTATAGATCTGCAATACTTGCCGGACAGTGTGGAGACATACATCTGGAAGGATTCTCTTCCAACTGCTGAAGGACCAAAAGAATGCAAAAAAGCACATACACTCTGGACCGATGAAAATGGTTTGCTTTATTTGATGGGCACGAATTTAAATAGTGGGGGTGTCATTATGTTGGATATAGCTTCCAGTCCGACAGATCCTGTTTTTCTTGGGTATGGACCACCTATTTACTCACATGACTGCTATACCAGGGACAGCATTATATACAGTGCAGAAATCTATGCCGGCGAACTCTCAATTTACGATGCGCATGATCCGCAAAACATGATATTGCTTGGTCGTGTAAAAACACCACATGAATTCACACATAATTCATGGCTATCCGATGATGGAAAAACTATGTTTACCACAGATGAGCGTGGTAATTCTTTTATAACCTCCTATGATATCACTGATCCAGCCAACATTGTTGAATTAGATCGTTATCGCCAGGCTTCGACAGAAGGCTCAGGCAATATCGTACATAATGTATATGTATGGAAAGAAGATTGGTTGGTAGCTGCTTATTATGGAAATGGAACAACCATCGTTGATGCAGCTCGTCCAGATAATATGGTAGAGGTTGGGAATTTTGATTCCTGGCTCGGGGCGGATGGAGGATTCCCGGGAGTATGGGGATCTTATCCATGGTTGCCATCAGGAAAAATATTAAGTTCTGATCGCAATTCAGGCTTGTATGTTTTTGAACCCAATTACGTCAGGGCATGCTACCTGGAAGGTATTGTGCTGGATTCCCTCACTGGACTTCCTTTAGAAAATGCTGTAGTAAGTATTATTAGTGAAGAAGTCGTAAAACCACAGCCTTCAAGGTTAGATGGTGTTTTTAAAATGGGAAAAGCTGTTCCCGGACAATACAACGTCACTGTCACCAGGGAAGGTTACTATCCTAAAACGATTACTTTGGATTTTATCAATGGCGAAGTACTTGCACCAGTGATCACATTAAATCCAATTCCAACTTACCAAATTACAGGACGCGTTATTTATCAAAATGGCGAAGGTGCATCTTTCGCACAAGTTACTTTCTTTGGTGCTGATGCCATTTATCAATTGACTTGTGATGGCAATGGTGACTTTGATTTGTCATCTGTTTACAGAGGAGTTTATGAGGTGACTGCAGGTGTATGGGGTCATACTTATGAATCGCCTATTGATGTTTATGAAGCCAGGCATTTCACGATTCAGCTCACTCCCGGCTATAAGGACAACTTTGATACGGACCTGGGATGGACCGTCGCCGGTGATGTGACAGAAGGTGAATGGACACGTAGTTTACCTACCGAACAATTGCTTTTTGAAAATTATCTCTGTGGTTCAGAAGGTGATTCACCAAATGATGTTGGTGGATTTGCTTATACTACCGGTCAATCAAATACAGACAATGTACAAGATAGTGAAGTGAGTGGCGGAACAACCTGGTTGTTATCTCCATATATGGATCTAACTCAATCCATTGATCCGAGAATTTCTTTTGATTACTGGTTATGCGAATTTCCACCAAATCAATATAC
>DASXWI010000538.1:0-2866 GCA_036503755.1 Saprospiraceae bacterium
TGCTTGCTATTTCTGCAGTCAATGATCTCTGCTTATTTCCGGATGTTGAAAATGTAAACTTCGAAGTAACAGTCACGAATGGCAATGGTTCAGGCGTATGGAGCGGACCAGGTATCACAGATCCTATTGCTGGAACATTTAATCCACATATGGCGGGTGTTGGATCCCATACCATCATGTACCAGTATACCGAAGAGGATTGTGATTTTGTTGAAACCACTATGATCCAGGTCTTTGATGCGCCCAAAGCCATCATTAGCAATACACAACTGATTATTACCTGTGCTAGTAGCTCAATCTTGTTGGATGGAAGTAATTCTTCCGGAGATCTTTTAATATATCGTTGGACTACTACGGATGGTGATATCGCAGGTGGTGCAGAAACAAACATAGCAGAAGTTATTAAACCTGGTACGTACCAGTTGTTGATAGAAAATTCGGTTACAGGATGTTCAGATTCCATTTCGGTCACGGTTGATCAGGACAGTGCCATCCCGGTTGCGGATGCAGGCCCTGACAAGATCATATTGTGCGATAGTCTTCAAGTAACATTGGGCGGCAATTCGACAACAGGAAATTCAATCGTTTATACCTGGTCAACAATGAATGGCAATATTTCCGGAGGAATCAATGCTTTAACCACTGTAGTTGATCAACCTGGGACATATACCATAAGCGTTAAAGACACGGTGACCGAATGTCAAAGCTTCGATGAAGTGTTGGTTGAAAAGTACAATCGGATTGAAGGGCTCGTAATAGATCAGAAAAATATCTCTTGTTTTGGCGCCAACGACGCATCAATCTCAATAGTTGGGGTGGTGGGTGGTACATCCGAATATACGTATGATTGGTCGGTTCACGCAAATGGAAGCACAACTATTTCATCATTGTCAGCTGGGGATTATAGCGTGACCGTGACAGATGCCAACGAATGTTCGATTGTGATGCAATTTGAAATTTCAGAACCAGATTTAATTGCAATCGATTTGGGTCCAGACAAAATTGTACAAGAAGGTGATCCTGTGAGGATCGAATTGACCACGAACTTATCAGGAAATACTATTGGCTCAATTCATTGGAGTAATTACGATGGGATCAATTGTAACGGCTGTACAGTCTTTGATTTTGTGGCTGTTTCGGATGCAATTATTTCTGCGATAATCTCAGATACGGCTGGATGCATAGCTTCGGATTCGATGACATTGAGGGTTATTATTCCTCATGATCGGTATGCTCCAAATATATTTTCTCCAAACGATGATGGCATCAATGATTATTTCACCATTTATGGCAGATCCAATCTTACCAACATTACCTCTCTCCGAATATTTGATCGTTGGGGAAACCAGGTCTTTGAGAAATACGATTTAGCACCAGGAATTCCTCAATCAGGATGGGATGGAAAATTCAATGGCGAGTTTGTGCAATCGGGAGTTTACCTGTTTATGTCTGAGCTGATGTATGAAGATATTCCAGAAACGTTTGTGGGTAGTATTACTTTGATCCGTTAAAATTAAATCGTTAGACTTCAGACACCAGACCCGAGACTTCAGACATCAAACTTCAGAATGTAGATTGTAGATTGTAGATTGCAAACAGGGGCATGCAGGCAATCATGCAGCTCATTTCAAATTCAATTTGAATAATAACGGACATCAGGCCGTCACCTGCTGAATGTTCTCAACATTCAGAAAATGAATTGCCAAGACTTTCAAGCCGTGGTGACGGTAAAAACATCAGGATGTGAGAATTGATGTTGCTAGTCTGTATCTTGATGATATGAACTGGTACCGCTTATCCATCGAGGAGGTTATTGCGCAAACACAATCTGATCCTGCAGGTCTCTCTGCAGCTGAAGCAGAGAAACGACTACAACAGTTTGGTCCAAATGAATTGGTGGAAGCCAGGAAGAAATCAATGGTGATGATCTTTTTGCTTCAGTTTAAGGATTTGATGATCCTTATCCTACTGGCGGCCGCGATTATTTCCGGGCTCATCGGCGATCTGACGGATGCCATCGTGATCCTGGTCATTGTGATCCTCAATGCGATCATTGGCTTCATCCAGGAGTATCGTGCGGAGAAGGCCATGCAGGCACTAAAACAAATGGCTGTCGTACAAGCGTCTGTCATGCGGGATGGTCATCTGGCCACAGTTCCCGCAACTTCATTGGTGCCCGGAGACAGTGTTGTCCTTGAAGCCGGCAATGCAGTACCTGCAGACGTACGCATCGTGGAATCAAACAGCTTGAAGATCGAAGAAGCCGCATTGACCGGAGAATCGCAAGCCGTGGATAAAATCATTGATACACTGGATAAAGACAATATTCCACTTGGTGATCAATTCAACCTTGCCTTTAAAGGAACATTTGTAGCAAACGGCCGCGGAAAAGGGATCGTATTTGCTACAGGCATGAACACCGAACTCGGGCGAATCGCCAACATGCTACAAGAAGACGAATCGTTGACACCACTGCAGCTCCGCATGGCTTCTTTTGGTAAAAAACTTTCTCTTATCGTCCTTGTCTTGTGCATTGTCTTTTTCGTATCCGGATGGTTACGGGGAGAAGACCTCCTTAAAATGACCCTCACCAGTATTTCGCTTGCTGTAGCAGCGATACCTGAAGCATTGCCAGCGGTCATCACCATCTCGCTGGCATTAGCAGCTAAAAGAATGATTCGTTTAAATTGCCTGGTCAGAAAACTACCGGCGGTCGAAACGCTTGGCTCCGTCTCCTATATATGCACAGATAAAACAGGTACCCTCACTAGGAACAAGATGAATGTCGAGGAAGTACTGATGAATGATACCTCGTACAAACCGGAAGAGCTGGCCACCTTGAAGGACGATGAAAATGGCAACTTGT
>DASXWI010000539.1:0-1906 GCA_036503755.1 Saprospiraceae bacterium
AAAAAGGATTTCCATTTGAAGGTTACTCAAGTGGATATGCATGAGGTTATACGGCAGGCGGTTGAACATCTGAGCCTCCAGGTACAGAAGCGGGATGGTCGGATTGATGTGCAACTGGATGCCGGCAAGCCTATTATTGAAGGCGATCATACCCACCTAAGCAATGCGATCTACAATCTCCTGGACAATGCGAATAAGTATTCCGAAAATGCCCCTGAAATCAGGATCAGCACCCACAACCGAGCGGGCGGGATAGAAATCGTCGTAGAGGATAAAGGAATTGGTATGACTAAAGAAGATCAAAAGCATATCTTTGATAAATTCTACAGGGTACATACCGGGAATGTGCATGATGTGAAAGGGTTTGGCTTAGGACTGAGTTATGTAAAAGCCATCACGACAGCACACCAGGGAGGTATCGATGTAAAAAGTGAACCCGGGAAAGGAAGTAAGTTTATCTTATTCTTCCCGATTTACCAGAAAGGCCCTAAGTGACATTGCATAACAACCGTTTGAACGAGACACCAAAATTGTTTAATCTATGTCAGCGAGTAAAATTCTATTAGTGGAGGATGATCAGAATTTTGGGGATGTACTGAAATCTTATCTGGAAATGAACGACTATGATGTCACTTTGGCATCAGACGGCGTCATGGGACTCGAAACATACCGGAAAGGAAGTTTCGACTTATGCATTTTTGATGTGATGATGCCCAGAAAAGACGGGTTCACACTTGCCCGCGAAGTAAGGGAAAAGGACAAAGAAATGCCCATCATTTTCCTTACGGCTAAAAATCTGAAAGAGGATGTGCTGGAAGGATTCAAAATAGGTGCTGACGATTACCTCGCAAAACCATTCAATTCTGAAGAACTCCTGCTTCGTATCCAGGCTATCCTGCGCAGGGTGAATAAAGGAGTAGACAAAGAAGATGATGTAAAGGAGTACAAGATCGGGGAATACATTTTCAATTACCCCCTGCGTATCCTAACCTGGCAAGGCGGTAATGGAAACGAAAAGGAAAAATTATCTCCCAAAGAAGCTCACCTGCTAAAGATGTTCTGCCAGCATAAAAATGATGTACTCACCCGTGCAGAAGCTCTCGCCAAAATCTGGGGCGAAGACAATTATTTTACGGCAAGGTCAATGGATGTCTTTGTCACCAAACTCCGCAAATACCTCAGCAAAGATGACAACCTGCAGATCATGAATATCCATGGCAATGGATTTCGTCTGATCGAAAAAGACCAGGTAGAAGACTGATTTTAGGGCTTAGGAGGTTAGGGGCTTAGAAGGTTAGTAGGTTACATTTTTCATCGCATGGAGTTCACAGAGCACACGGAGTAATTATGCTCTCTCTTTGAAAGCGCATTCCATGTAATCCATTTTTCACTCTTCACTTTTCACTCTTCACTTTACTGCATTTGCCCTTCTTCATCAAAATCCCCTCGTAATTCCCGGTAACGTTTACGTGCTTCTATAGCAAAGGTGCTGTCCGTGTATTCCAGGAAAAGTTTTTCATAACAGGCCTTTGCTTTTTCAAGATCATTCAATTGATGTTCATACAGCTGTGCCTGGTTATATAGTGCATTATCAGCGCGAATTTCTTCCGGATACTTCTCTATGATCTCCTGGTAAATAGCTTCTGCAGTTTTATAATCTCTTTTCTTTTCATAGAGACGCGCCTTTAGATAAAGGATATCATCATTGAGTCCATGCTCAGAATACAAGTTGCCAAGGATATTCAGTTTTTCAATAGACTCATCGAGTTTATTCTGGAAGATCAGCAATTCGGCTTTGGCATATTCTCCGAGAGCATGTGTGTTGCTATCCAGGCCAAGATTGTCCATGATGAAAATGCTCAGATCAAGCGCATCATTGGAGATGAGTTTGGATGTGGACGTTTTG
>DASXWI010000540.1:0-7147 GCA_036503755.1 Saprospiraceae bacterium
ACAAAATGCCAGTAATGCACCACCAGCTGAAATCTCCTCCTTCTTTTCTCAGTTACTTTATAGGTAAGCGTAAATGCATGTGCAACTGCGACTGTGATAGCGAATAACCCTCCAATAACATGTGCAGCATGAATACCTGAAATCACATAGAAAAATGAACCCCCTGGATTACCGTCAAGCACTACACCAATGGAGTATAATGCATTCCATCCCTGATATTGCATCACAATAAACATGATTCCCAAAACCAAACTGAGAGGAAGTAATGCTTTATATAAAGATTCCTTTCCTTTTCTGAATGCCCAGTAACTTCCATGCAGGGTTAGGCTACTGATCAGAATGATGACGGTGCTGTAATAAAAAACATCCGGAATCCTGAACTCAAGCCAGTTGCCTGCTGCTTGCCGAACAAGATAAGCACTGGTCAATGCCCCGAACATCATTGCGATACTGCCCAGTGCTGTCCATAAGGCAAACAAAGGGGCATAGATACCTCTCCTGGGTTTCTGTTCAATCATGCCGGTACTTATACCTGTATTCAAAATATTTTCTTTTCTCAATTAGTTAACACCCCACCATAGGACCATAAGCGCCAATGGAAGGAAAATAAAAGACGAAAACATCAATGCCCGAGCACTTGCTTTATCAAACTGCTTGTAAAACTTCCATGCTTTCCACATAAAAAATGCGGACACCAGGGTCAACCCAATTGCTCCAATCGTGGATATTAATCCCATGGTTAAACCAATAAGTATGACAGGGAATAACAATCCAGTATAAACCAATGCTTGTGTTCCTAATCTTCTATCAATTTGTCCATCTTCTTCTGGCAATAGTTTATATCCTGCACTGCGGTACTGGTCATAAGATAAAAATCCAATAGACCAGAAATGCGGGAATTGCCAGATAAACTGAATGGCAAACACAAAGAGTGCCGCAGAGGTGATTACACCATCATGCGCGATCATACCTATCATCACCGGCAAAGCACCAGGAATCGCTCCAACCAGCACTGCTACCGGACTGTAGCGTTTCAAAGGTGTATATATGAAGGCATAGGTTACAAGGGATAATGTACCGAGGAATGAAGTCAGCGGATTTAGCAATGCCAACAAAACGATACCTACCAGGCTAAAAATACCTGCCAGCACTAATGCCGACGAAGAACTCCATCTTCTGGCGGCAAGTGGTCGATTGGCGGTACGTTCCATCATACGATCGTAGTCTGCTTCTAAAATTTCATTTAGAATATTAGCCGCAAACGTGATCAGGAAACCACCCATGGTCAATACCAAAAATGGTAATAGCCGGATGTCCCCTCCTGCTGCGATGCCATAAGCAACGAGAGAAGAGAAAACAACAAATGTGCTAAGCCGGAACTTAACCAGGAGTTCGAAATCCTGGACCCAGTCCCTGAGCGTAACAGATGCTGTCCTGATTTGTGCTTGTTCTTTACCGCGCATTAATGATCGTGTGCTTCTGCTTTTTCTTTATCGGTCAACGGCATATGCTGTTGTATGTAATCTTTGTCGGCTCCTTCCTTACTATAGTCATATGCCCATCTGTGTACAGTTGGAAGATTACCAGGCCAGTTACCATGTCCAGCTTTAATAGGTGTTGTCCATTCGAGTGTGTTAGCACCCCATGGATTCTGCGTCGTCATCTTGCGACCGTACCAGATACTGTAGAAGAAATTAAATACAAAGAGTAACTGAGCTGCAAATACAATGATTGCTGCAACGGTGATAAACTGATTTAATCCTGCAAAGTGACCGAAGGCATCAAAGGTGTCAAACCTGTAATAGCGGCGAGGTACACCCGCCATCCCCGTATAGTGCATAGGCCAGAAGATTGCATAAGCACCAATCATAGTCACCCAAAAGTGGATGCGACCCATCGTCTCATTCATAAAACGGCCATACATTCTTGGGAACCAATGATAAACACCGGCAAACATTCCAAAAAACGCTGCAATACCCATTACGATATGGAAGTGCGCAACTACAAAGTATGTGTCATGAAGTTGAATATCGATAGCTGAGTTACCAAGGAAAATCCCTGTAAGACCTCCTGAAATAAACATCGATACGAACCCAATAGCAAACAGCATTCCGGATGTGAATCGAATGTTTCCTTTATATAATGTCGAAATCCAGTTGAAAACTTTTACAGCAGATGGAACTGCAATAATCAACGTAAAGATTACGAAGAAATTCGAGATGAATGGGTTAACACCTGACATGAACATGTGGTGAGCCCAAACGATAAATGATAAGAATCCAATGGCCAGAATAGAATATACCATGGCCTTGTATCCGAAAATCGGTTTTCTTGCATGAACAGATAAAACTTCACTGGTAAGACCCATCGCTGGAAGGATAATGATATATACTTCAGGGTGTCCAAGGAACCAGAATAAATGCTGATAGAGAATCGGGCTACCTCCGACATTCTCAAGGGCATGGCCATTGACGAAAATTTCACTGAGGTAAAAACTGGTGCCCATTCCACGGTCGAACATCAACAAGAAGAAACCTGAAACCAAAACAGGGAATGAAAGAATACCCAGAATGGCGGTTACAAGAAGTGCCCAAACGGTCAAAGGCATACGCCAGAGACTCATTCCTTTTGTGCGGAGATTAAGTACGGTAGTAACATAATTGATACCCCCGAGTAATACGGAAACCACAAAGAAGGTAAGACTCACCAGCCACAGGGTCATACCTGCGCCGGATCCTGAACTTGCTTCAGGTAATGCACTCAAAGGAGGATAAGCTGTCCAACCACCTGAGAAAGGACCAGTGCTCAGGAATAAGGATATAAACATGACCACACTGGCAAGAAAAAAGAACCAGTATGAAAGCATATTCAGAAATGGAGAAGCCATATCCCTCGCTCCTACCTGGAAGGGAATAAGGAGGTTAGCAAACGTTCCACTCAATCCTGCTGTCAAAACGAAAAACACGATGATGGTACCGTGCATCGTTACTAAGGCGTAATAAAATTCAGGATTCAATGCTCCTACTCCGGCTTCATTGATTGTGATCCACTTGCCAAGTAATGGTTTCAACCATGCAAGGCTATCATCCGGGAAACCTAACTGAAGGCGGAAGATGATACTCATTCCTGCCCCGATAATTGCCCAGAATATCCCTGTGATCAGGAATTGCCTGGCAATGATCTTATGATCCTGGCTGAAGATATAATGCGTGATAAAATTTGACTGAAACTTATCACCATGATGATGCTCATGGAAATGATCATCATATCCTTGCTCGCGGATCAGAACATCGGTTTCATGCTGCTGTGAAGAGGACATAGTGTCTTTTATTTATTGGAAATAATTCTAAATTCTGTTCTTCTGTTCTTCTGACGCCCTTCGTCAGTATCATTGGTATCTACCGGTTTGGTTGAACCGTAGCCTACCGCGCTCATTCGTCCTCCGCCAACTCCTTTGGCGACAAGGTATGTTTTAACAACATCTGCACGTTGCTGAGAGAGGGTCCGGTTAGCTGCCGGATCACCTGTATTATCTGTATGCCCGCCTATCTCAATGACGAGTTGTGGATACTTATTCAAAATTTCAGCCAGGTCATTCAACTGGTATTGAGACTCTGGTGTCAATGTATTTACACCAGTCTCAAACTGAACATAATCAAGTCGGATCGTTTTAAGAGCTGCTTCTTCCTCAGGTGTCATCGGGATACCCGTGTTTACCAATGCTTTCTCAACAGAAAGATTAAGGGCTTCACGGTGACTGGAAATTTCGATATCAAGTAGTTTTCCTTTATTAGGATCACTGTCTTTTCCGCGGATCGTTGACAAATAATAGGATTGTTGTTTAGCTAACCAGGCATCATACTCTTCCTGGGTTACGATACGGACGATCCTACGCATGCTGTAATGACTTTTTCCACACAACTCTGCACAAGCGAGTTCGTAATTAAATTCTTCCCAAAGCATCTTGCTTTCAGGATCGTTTGGATCCTTGGGTTTATTATACTCAGGATAATTTCTCAGCTCATCACGATACTCCTCTGTTGTTTTTTCAGGCGTAAATACGAAGTAAGTTGGTAAGCCTGGAACGGCATCCATTTTAACTCTAAAATGCGGGAGATAAAAGTTGTGCAAAACATCACGCGCTGTGATTCTAACTCTTACCTTTTTATTGACCGGTAACCATAGTTCATCCGGATGGAAATCATCATAATTACCTGGATCAGTCCAAACCTGGCCCAACGGATTTTCTGCACTTGTCAATTTATAATCGCGGGTACCGAGTACGCCATCAGCGCCTGGGTAACGTAGGTGCCATGCAAACTGGTAGCCAGTAGCTTCGATTTCAATATGATCCTCTCCTTCTGCTACATCCGCCATTACTGTATTCCATGCCAACAGACCTTTGATCACGAGGAAAGTCATTACCACCGCAGGAATAGCTGACCATACAACTTCAAGCGTGTTATTGTGTGCCCAATGTGTGGCTTTTGAACCCTTTACTTTTTTATATCTCCAGGCAAAATAGAATAAGGCAATAGGCGTCAATACAAAAACGATACCCGTAAACAACAACGTCACATTGAAAAGACTATCCAACGTACTACCATGTGCTGATGCGGATTTATGTGGACCATAGCCCATCATGTAGTTTTTCCAGGCATATGCGGAAACTATACAGAATCCTAACAACCCGATCATGAAGAGGAGCATAATCCTGCCCTGGCCACGATTGGTCCTTTCTTCGACCTCTTCCTCGCCGCGTATCCGGGCATACATCTCTGACAGTTTGCTGATTTGTAGCATTACAATCACCAAAAGCAGAATACTTAATCCAATAATCAAAGCAGTCATTTGCTATTTCGCTTTAAATACTTCTTTCAAATAATAAACGCTATCCACACCACATTTTACGTGTGGTGAGATACACTTTCCATCAGGTATGGGTCTCTTCTCGGCAATAAACTGGCTTTCTCGAGCCTGTTGAAAACAAAAAAGAAAAAGAGTCCAAGGAATCCTATAAATGTCCCGATCTCCAGGAATCCTGGAAGTGAAAATCCAGGAGTAAATCCACCAGTATGACCGGCACCTTCCCCTGCATGACCTGCAAGCTCATGTGCGGTGTGAATAATACCCGGCTTCAACATCAGGAAGAAATCCAACCAATGACTGAAGACCAACACACAGGAAATGAAAATCAAGGTTCCGTATTTACGCTTTGTGTCATTCCTCAACAGTACTAAAAATGGTAGTACGAAATTGAGACCGATATTGAGATAAAACAGAACAGGATATTCATGAAGACGTGTATGATAGTAAATGGTTTCTTCAGGAATGTTACCATACCAGATCAACATAAACTGTGAGAACCACATGTATGTCCAGAATATACTGAAGGCAAAAAGGTATTTTCCAAGGTCATGCAGATGCTCTATGGTGACTAATGGGAAATAACCTTTTACTTTTAAAATGATCAATGTGATAATGGTGAGGGCAATCATGGTCACCATGAGACTTACAGAAGAATACCAGGCAAACAAAGTGCTATACCAGTGTGCATCAACTGACATCACCCATAGCCAGATCATCGCTGCGCTTGAAAATCCGATGATTGGTAATGCGGCTGCACCCCATATCCGCATCTTCTTTGCATGCGTAAACTCTGTATCTCCGTTTGTATCCTCGTCTACTGAGAGTGCACGAATACGTGTGGCTAATACTATCCAAAGTCCCATAATGATCATCCCACCGAAAGTGTACCAGCCCTTATTGAGGAATGAACTCTTACCAATTAGGATCGCATCTCCTTCCACAGATTTGGTATCCGCCCAATGGTAAAGATGATGCCATCCTCCCCATATCCCTACGGCGATAATCGTCATCAATACAAAACCTACAATCAGGAATAATGAATAGGCTTCCCATACTCTCTTAAAGATGGTATGCCAACCCGACCAGGCTGTAATCTTTGCCGCAATCAGGAATAAGCCCATTAAAGCCACACCGGTAAAGAAAACCGAATTGTGCAGCAAATTGGACCAAAACCGGGTATGGTGTTGATCATCTCCCATATAGGTAATGACCAAAGAGATAACACCAATCAGCATCATAATGCCGAGCAGTGTTTTTTGTCTAGTTTCGAATATAAACTGATTCATATCTGTTGTAGTCGATTCGGTCCCTGATTAATGTTTATTCGTTTGATGCACTTCAGCATCTCCATGAGCTGTTGTATCCATAGTGGCAGGTGCTACCTCTTTTACCATAGATGATTCAAAAACAACCCATGGAGTAGCCTCGTTGTTGAACGTATTGGATGAGGCAGAATACACCAACTTTTTAGATTGGGCCTGCAAAGAACGGATGTAGTGGATCACTTCCCAACGTTCCTCGTAGTTTAATTTATCTGCATAAGATCCCATCACATTTTTACCATACATGATGCCATGATAAAAACGTCCAACGGTTGAATTGACAAAAGTGTCAAGCATGAAATTAGCAGGAGCTGCAGGATAGACACCCGCTACAATTCCTTTTGCAGGATCTTCTTCACGAACGAGATAACCTAAACCGTCTCCTTTCTGTCCATGACAAATGCCACAATAAATATCATAGAGTACTTTACCTCGGGCAAGGCCTGCTTCTGTAATCGGAAATGGATTTTGTGTGATTTCTTTTGTAGCTCTTGCACGCTCTTCCTCAGTGTCTTTATAATAGTATGGAACGCTACCATTTGCGGGAATCGCCATGGTACCATCTCCTACTCCATTAAAGCCATCGAAAGCGCTTACCCTGGCTAATGGATCAGCTGCATTAGCTACAGATATCTGGCCCCTGGCAACAGTACCTTCAACACTGGTACGTGGAAAAGCAAATTTTTTATACTCCGCTTCAGTGCCCCAACGATTATAATAATAGAAATCGTAAAGGTTTGCTTCGTAACCCGTAGTGTGGGTCATGTCCGGCATGAATTCATGACCGGTACGATCGCCTTTTGATGGTGAGCAAGCTACCAGCAGAACTAAACATAAAAGGATCGTAAAATATGTCGTATGCCTCATGATCAGATAGTCTTCGTTTCTACCAGACTGGCTCCGGTATTGGTGAAAAAATGCCTGAGCTTGTCGACCTGGTTGTAATCCAGTCCGTC
>DASXWI010000541.1:0-16473 GCA_036503755.1 Saprospiraceae bacterium
CTTTGGGTCCGGCTTGAACATGAGCAGGAAATAAACCTTTCGCTTCCATCACATCATAAATGCGTTCAGCTCCAAAAGAAATACCAACACCTGGAACATCAGGCCAGCCGAAAACACCTGTGAGGTTATCATAACGGCCACCACCACCAAGGCTTCCCATATCTGCATCAACAGCAGTCACTTCGAAAATACACCCGGTGTAGTAGCCAAGGCCGCGGGCAAGGGTGATATCAAACTGGACTTTGTTCTTTAGACGCAATCCTTCGAGATATGAGAAAACCTCCTCCATTTGACGAATACTAGCAAAGGCTTCTACATTCGAAAGGAATTGAACTTTTAAGCTATTAAGGTTATTCTGATGAAGCATACTAAATATCACTTCCTGAGCTTCATAAGGAATATTTAAATTGTTAAACTCTTGTTTAACACCATCGTCTCCTATTTTATCATACTTATCAATAGCAGTTACCATTCCTAGCCATTGATCAGCAATGCCGGCAAATTGGGCAATGCCAGACAACAATTGCCGATGATTAATCCTGATCACTACAGGTATACCAAGTGCTGCAAAAACATCATCATAGATCTGAATGAGTTCTGCTTCATATGAAAGCGATTTACTTCCTACCACATCCACATCACATTGATAAAATTCCTGGTAGCGTCCTTTCTGCGGCCGATCTGCACGCCAGACAGGTTGTATCTGGTATCGTTTGAATGGAAGGGATATATCATTGCGATGCATCACGACATACCGTGCAAAAGGCACCGTGAGATCATAACGCATTCCGCGTTTTGCAATGGATGGCGTAAACTTGTTGCTGTCTTTATTTTGATAAGCCTGGTCATCCGCTTTTCCTAAATAATCTCCGTTGTTCAATACTTTAAACAGGAGACGATCGCCCTCTTCACCATATTTTCCGGTAAGCGTAGAAAGATTTTCCAGTACAGGTGTTTCAATAGGAACATAACCATACACCTTGAAGACTTCCTCGATGATGCCAAACATCCACTTCCTCCGGGCGACTTCGATCGGGAGAAAATCTCTTGTACCCTTGGGTATGCCTACTTCCATGTAATGGTCTGTTGTTAATGATTGCTAGTTAAGTCAAGGTCTGAGCTATGCTGAGAGAGTAAGAGAGTAAGACAGTAAGACAGTAAGACAGTAAGACAGTAAGAGAGTGAGAGAGTAAGAAGCATGAGTAAAGGGTGTGAGAGTGATAATTAATGTGAAATAACTTTATTATTTTCAAAATTCAATTTTTGTGTATTAAATCCCACACTCCATTCCCACACCTCTCACTCTCTCACTGTCTTACTGTCTTACTTTCTAGACAACGGAAGCAAACTGCTTCAGGAACCGGACGTCATTCTCAAACAACAACCTGATATCATTTATCCTGTATTTGATCATGGCTTGTCGCTCAATCCCCATGCCACATGCGAACCCTGAATATTTCTTTGAATCAATACCACATGTTTCTAATACTGCAGGATCGACCATGCCGCATCCCATGATCTCCAGCCACCCTGTACCTTTCGTGATACGATACGCATGCTCATCAGCAAGGCCATAATAGACATCCATTTCCGCACTAGGTTCTGTAAATGGAAAATAAGATGGTCTTAAACGAGTCACCACATCTTTTCCATACATCGCTTGTGCAAATTGATGCAGTGTTTGTTTCATATCCGCGAAGGAGACCCCTTCATCAACGTATAGGACTTCCACCTGGTGAAACTGGCAATGCGATCTTGAAGACACTGTTTCATTCCGGTAAACACGTCCTGGAGCAATAATTCTGATTGGAGGTTTACGCGTGGTCATCACTCGCGCTTGCACGGATGAGGTGTGTGTCCTCAGCAACCAACCCGCAGGATTAGCAACATAATATGTATCCTGCATATCCCTAGCCGGGTGATCTTCCGGAGTATTCATAGCTGTAAAATTGTGCCAGTCATCCTCTATCTCTCTATCTTCTGCTACTTCGAATCCCATACGTGCAAATACATCAATGATCTCTTCCATGACGATACTTACGGGATGACGGCTTCCAACCGGTTCTGATGGTTCCGGCATGCTGAAGTCGGGCATATCCTTGCTGGCAGATTTTCCTCCTGACAGTTGCTCTTGTATCTGCGAAAACAAAGCTTCTGCTTTTTGCTTGGCTTCATTGATCAGCTGTCCAAACTCCTTTTTCTGCTCATTCGGAACTTCACGGATAGAAGCAGATAAAGGCTTCAGGATATTCTTGGTTCCAAGAAAGCGGATCCTGAAAGCCTCAAGGGCAGCTATGTCGCCAGGACTTGAAGTTTCAATTTCGTGGATGATGCTTTTTAACTGCTCTAACGGATTCATGGCTGCAAAAGTAAGGAACTACCCGTACCCAAACTTAATGGCTAACTTTCCGCTATGTCGCTCCGCCATCCGATAGCTGTATTTGTGTGCATGGCTATGGCCATGGCCCTGTTGTGGTCCAAGGCACTATTGAGCTTTACAATGGTCATCCTGGCGGTGGTTGCGTCAGTGGATATCCAGATTCATCCGCTGAGAATCAGGTGGTTGTTGACACCTAAGCGAATTCGGGAGAGTATCAACTCTCGGCCTTATCTGTGGGTATTCGCTCTTTTTTTTCTGTTGTACCTGGTGAGCATCATCTATGCAGGAGATATTTCAGCATGGTGGGCATTGACGCATCCTAAAATCGCTTTCCTGCTTATTCCTCTTGCTTTTGCCATGCTCGATCCTTTTTCACGAAAAGACTATATGGCTGTGGTATTGAGTATGATACTCATGGCGGTTTGGAGTTCGGTGTGGGTGCAGGTTGGTTATTATGAAAACTATTACCTCTTCAATCGAAGTCTGGGCTTTGGAGGTTCATTACCTGCGCCGACCAATCACATCCGGTACAGTGTTATTGTAGCGATCAGCATGGTCATTTGCCTAAGTTTTGCCATCGAAGACAAGCGATATCGTTTTCGATGGGAAAGATGGGTGTATGGGGTCCTCGCCGCATATCTCTTTTACTTTTTGCATGTGCTGTCTGTTCGTACAGGACTAGCCCTGGGATATGCAGGCATAGCTTTCCTCATCCTATCCTATATGCGTCATTTGAAGCGATGGAAACAAATGGCTATGATCGGGATGATGATCCTTGCTCCGATTGTGGCTTATAAGTCAATGCCAGGTTTCGAGCAGAAAATCAATTATACACTTTACGACCTCGGAAAATTCAACGAAGGAGAGGGGGAAAGTTATTCTGATTCGGAGCGATGGCAATCGTGGCGTGCAGGTATTGAGGTAGGTAATCAGCATCCTTTTTTCGGAACGGGTACAGGAAAATTCAGGCAAGAACTAAAATCATATTACGCGACGAAACTGAATAAGGAAACGTATGAGCGACCACACAATCAATACATCAATGTTTTTACTTGTTTTGGCTTATTTGGTTTAGCAATATTTCTGTTCACACTTGTTTACCCGATGACTGCATCTGTTTTCTGGAATGAACCATTGCTTCCAACCCTATTCATTATGCAATTGCTTTCGATGTTGGTGGAGCATCCGCTGGATACGGAGGTGGGGACTTCGCTATTTTTATTGATGACGTTGGTGGGGTTGAGTTATTATAGTGGCAAGGCAATTGAAGTTATTTCGGCGAAATATATTTCGTAGAAATACGAATGACTTAATCTGAAAATCAGGTAATTAGTGAAATAAAGCTGCTTTCACTAAATCACATCACAATAATTTCCCTTGAAAATCAGATAGTTATTGAAAAAAAACCAGTTCTAATCAAATCGTATTGTTTGAATTTTTACAAAATATATTTCGTAGAAATACGTATAACTTCCATTGAAAATCAGATAGTTAGCAAGCATATTCCTATTTCAACCCAACAAACCCTCCCTTTTTTCTCTTAACCCTTTCCATTTTTCATTCTTCATTCTTCATTTTTACTCTTCGCTTTTCACTTTACCCTTTTCATTCTTCATTTTTCATTCTTCATTTTTACTCTTCACTTTTCACTCTTCACTTTTCACTTCCATCCTATGACTTTTGAAGAAAAACTCAAAAACCTAAACCCAAATCAACGACAAGCTGTCGATACCATCGATGGCCCCGTCATGGTCATCGCAGGCCCCGGCACCGGTAAAACAGAAATCCTTTCTTTACGGATTGGAAATATCCTAAAACAAACAGACACCCCTCCAGGAGCCATCCTCTGCCTGACCTACACAGATGCCGCCTCCTCAGAAATGCGCCACCGCCTGATCGAATACATCGGCCCCGAAGCCTATAGCATTCAAGTCAGCACCTTCCATAGTTTCTGCAACCTGGTCATCCAGGAAAATCCTTACATCTTCCAACAAGCACGCGAACTCGAACCAATCTCCGAAATTGAAAGATTCAAATTACTCCAGAAACTCATTGATGGTTTTGATGAACGACATCCGCTAAAGAAATTTAAAGGCCAGACTTACTTCGACTGGCGACGCCTTCACGAACTCTTCATGACCATGAAGAAAGAAAACTGGAGCCCATCAGATGTTCACAATAGTATCAGTGAATATATAAATCGGATGGAAGCCGGTGAGACATACAGATATCAGACAACAAGGAAAGGCTTTTATGAAAAAGGACAATTAAAGCCTGAGTTTAAAACAAAAGTGCTCGATAAGATGGAAGTACTCACAGCAGCAGTGAACGAGTATGACCATTACAATGCACTCATGGCAGAAGAAGGCAAGTATGATTTTGAAGATATGCTGATTTGGGTTTATGAAGCCTTATCTAAAAATCCAGATCTGCTGGCCAATTACCAGGAACGCTTCCTGTACTTTCTCGTGGATGAATTCCAGGATACCAATGGTATCCAGATGGACATACTTCAAAAACTCATCGACCACGAATGGCTGGATCAACCGAATGTATTTGTAGTAGGTGATGATGACCAGGCCATATTCCGGTTCCAGGGAGCAAATGTTGAAAACCTGATTAGTTTTTATACCAAGTATAATCCTGATGTTATCTTGCTTGAACAGAATTATCGCAGTTCACAATTAATCCTGGATGCAGCAAGGGTGATTATGCAACCGGTAAAAAATAGTATCCTGCAAACCATTTTCCAACAAAACAAATCGCTGTTTGCCTCAGGAACGCATTCACAACATGACCGGCCAGTGCATGCCGTTGGCTATCCTTCATTGGCCTACGAAAATGCAGATGTCTTTCATCAACTCCGGAGATGGCATGAAGAAAAACATAAGGGTTCATTTGCTGTACTCTATCCGAAACACAAACTTGGTTATGATCTCGCTCAAGCCTTAAAAGGAGCAGGTATCCCCTTCCAGATTGCAAAAACACAAAATGCTTTACAACACCCCTTGATCATACATCTCATCGATATTCTCACCTGTATCGAACAATTGAGTGAAGGGGCCGATAACGATGATGCACAACTGTACAGAATACTCCACCTCACTTATCTTGAACCAAAACCTTTTGATCTACAGAAACTCATCATTGCATTCACGCAAAAAGAACGTCGTGATCTGACTACACTGTACGATTGGATCAGTGATCCTGCAAAGCTTGATCAACTCTCTTTACGGGACAGGCCATGGATGAATCGAATGGCAGCATTGCTCACAGAAAGTATCACCACCTACCATTCCTCAACCCTTATGGTATTTGTGGAATGGGTGACGCATCATTTCGGTATGATGGATTGGATCCTTCGACAACCTGAAAAATTCAATCACCTCTATGCGCTGAAGACCTTTTTTACATTTATGGATCGCGAGGCGGCCGGTAAAACAAGTTTTAGGATTCCAGATCTGCTTGAGTTATGCGGTTTGATGGATACCTATGACATCAGCCTGAATGTTCAATCACTCGCACCACCACCAAAAGGCATCATCCTTTCTTCACTTCATGGTGCAAAAGGATTAGAGTTTGAAAAAGTAGTGATCAAGAATACCACAGAAACAGAATGGGAAAAAAAGAGAGCTAACAATCAATCTTTCTCTCTGCCTGACAACCTGGTACGAAGAGAAAGTCTTTCTGCATTGATCGAGTCAGGTGTGGATACGGCAGACCAGGATAGACGCAGACTATTTTATGTTGGCATGACAAGGGCTAAATATGATCTTGCCATCACGTATGCTTTGAAAAATGACGAGGCCAAAGATTTGATTCCAAGTCTTTATATAAGTGAGATCCTGGATGGCAACAAAGATGTAGTGCTTGTCAAGCCTGAAATCGATGAAAACCTCCAGGCGGATTACCTGGCCGCATTCATGTCAGGGGAACAAAAAGCAGATCTCCTTCTCGATGACAATGAGATCAGGGATCGGGTTAAAAATCTTGTGCTCAACGTTTCTGCCCTAAATAAGTATTTGGAGTGCCCTCTTGCTTTTTACTATGAAAACATCCTGGTGATCCCTGCAGGGCAGAAATCCTATTTCCTGTTTGGAAGCGGATTGCATGAAGCCTTGCAACTGTTGTTCCGCAAAAAATTTGAAGAAAGAGATCTCACCGTCGGAAAAGAGTATCTCCTTCGTATTTATGAATTATTTATGGAGCGCCACCGGCATCGGTTTACGGAGAAAGAATTCACAGACTATACCACCTACGGCAAGATCGTCCTTGACAAATATTATGATCACTATAGCCCAAGCTGGTCCGAAGACATCCGTTATGAAACAGAGTACCGGATTCGTGACACAAATATTGGTGGTGTACCCGTCACTGGTTTTATTGATCGTATAGACAAACGAGGCGAAGTCATCACAGTCTATGATTACAAATCCGGTAAAATCGACAACATTGGTGATAAACTAAAGGCTCCTGATAATAAAAACCCGGTGGGCGGTGACTATTGGCGTCAAATGGTCTTCTACGATCTCCTGCTCAAAAATGATCCGCGTATAAAAGGACATATGGATCAAGGTTTTATCCAGGCGCTTGAACCAAAAAAAGATGGGTCATTTGTCGAACGGAAAGTTGTTGTTACTGACGAACATCGGGAAATCGTTACTACTCAGCTCAAAGATACCTACCAGAAAATCCAAAACATGGAATTTTCAAAAGGCTGTGGCAAATGTGACTGGTGCAGGATGCATGGTATCATCGCCTCTACCACCGATGAAGAAGAATCTGAATAACAAAAATAGTTTGCACCTCGCTCGTTTAAGTCTCTGACTTAAATGCAATACGGTTGATCTGTCGAGTCCAATTACTGAATCTGTGCCACGTTGTATCCTGACGACAGGTACAATTCAAATCTGACAGCTGATAGCTGACAGCCGATAGCTCAATATTCCCTATTTTGCGTGAGATGAACAAAGCAAAACCAATTACTGTCCTTTCTGATTACGATATCACCTTATTTCAGGGCGGAACACATTGCCGTCTTTATCAGAAATTTGGTTCGCATCAGGCTGAATTGGATGGAGTCAAAGGAGTAACCTTTGTTGTCTATGCGCCAGCTGCCAGTAGAGTTTCCGTCATCGGTAATTTCAATAACTGGAAAGCAGGATCTCACGATTTATATCCCCGTTGGGATAGTTCCGGAGTTTGGGAAGGATTTATTCCTGAACTCTCTCCCGACACGCTTTATAAATACGCCATTGAATCTCACTCTGGTTGGAAAGGAATCAAAGCTGATCCTTATGCGAGGCTAAATGAACATCCTCCTATGACGGCTTCCCTCATCTGGGAAGATCATCACGAATGGAAGGATGAAACTTGGATGGCCAAACGTCATGATCATAACAGGCTGGGGGCTCCAATCTCGACTTATGAAATGCACCTTGCTTCATGGCGCAGAAAGGAAGATGGTAAACCATTGACATATCGTGAACTGGCAAATGAATTACCAGGCTATCTGAATGAAATGGGATTCACCCATGTAGAATTCATGCCCATCATGGAACATCCTTATGATCCATCATGGGGTTATCAGATCACCGGTTTTTTTGCACCTACCAGTCGTTTTGGTACACCTGATGATTTCAAATTCTTGATCGATCAACTCCATCAACAAAACATAGGGGTGATCCTGGATTGGGTACCATCCCATTTCCCAACAGACGGACACGGCCTTGGGATGTTCGATGGAAGCCATGTGTATGAGCATCCTGATCCACGAAAAGGTTTTCACCAGGATTGGCAAAGCCTGATTTTCAATTATGGGCGCAATGAAGTCAAATCTTTCCTGATCAGCAATGCGCTCTATTGGATCGATGAATATCATGCGGATGGATTGCGCGTAGATGCAGTGGCCTCAATGGTATATCTCGACTATTCACGTAAAGAAGGTGAATGGGAACCTAATAAATTTGGAGGAAGAGAATATATCGAGGCGATTGACTTTCTGAAAGCCATGAATGAAACCGTTTATAAATATCATCCGGATGTGATCACCATTGCTGAAGAATCTACTGATTTTCCAGGCGTATCCCATCCGACGTATGCAAATGGTTTAGGTTTTGGAATGAAATGGATGATGGGTTGGATGCATGACACTCTCGGTTATTTCAAACAAGATCCGCTCTATCGTAAACATCATCACAACCAGATTACGTTCAGCCTTATCTATCAATATTCTGAAAACTACGTATTGCCCTTTTCGCATGACGAGGTTGTGCATGGTAAAGGCACTTTACTCAGCAGAATGCCCGGACTTGGCCATGATCAATTTGCCAACCTACGCCTAATGCTTGGCTATATGTATACTCATCCCGGAGCTAAGCTATTATTTATGGGAGGTGAGTTTGGCCAACGAAATGAATGGAATTTTGCGAGCCAGTTGGAATGGGGTTGCCTTGACTTTGACTCGCATGCAGGCATCATGGCATGGACAAAAGCAATGAATCATCATTACCGTCACGAGCGCGCACTCCACGAATGTTGTACAAAACCTGCCGGCTTCCAATGGGTGCGGGTTGACGATTATCAACAAAGCATACTTGCTTTTGAACGTCTCGCCTTAAATCCGGATAAAAAAATCCTTGTCATCCTAAACATGACTCCTGTTGATCGTCCTCAGTATAGAATTGGTACAGAAGAGTTTGGTGAATGGACATTACTCGACCATTCCGACAAACCGGAATACTGGGGCAAAGGAAGAGATGTTCTTGAAAAAGTAGCCATTGAAGAAATGCCTTGGGAGCACAAGTCACGCTCAATGGAATTTGTTTTGCCAGGATTGACTGTCGTCATCTATAAATGGATTAAAGGCAAAGAGCAAGGGGCAAGGAGCAAGGAGGAAAAAGCTTTAACCATTTCCCCAATTAAACAGTTAACCAAAAAGACTGAGGATACATCGAAGGTTTCTAAACTTTCTAAACCCTCTAAACTTTCGAAACCAAAGGATGAGCCCAAGCCTAAGGCTGAGGCGAAGGCGAAGGAAAAATCATCTCCCCCTTCGAAGGGGGTTCGGGGGTTGTCAAAAGATAATTCATTGACTAAACAAAAATCTTCTCCCCCTTCGAAGGGGGTTCGGGGGTTGTCAAAAGATAAATCAAAAACTAAACAAAAATCTTCTCCCCCTGTCCAGGGGGTAGGGGGTCAGAAAAAACAAAAATCAAAAAAATAACCAGACATTATTTTTAAAACAAACGCATGAAACGAATTACCATTCTTTCTCTATTCCTCACTATTTTCTTCCTCCCCTTCTGCACCACCACTAAAAAAACTACAGGTGATAAAAAAATGACCGAACCAACGGTTTCATACACTCATGATGTAGCCCCTATCCTCCAGGAACGTTGCTCTCCATGTCATTATCCAGGAGGCAAAAAGAAATTCCTGGACACCTATGCAGCCGTATCCGGCCAGATTGATGATATCTTATCTCGTGTCCAATTACCCGTAGATAGCGCAGGATTTATGCCTTTTAAAAGTAAGAAACCACCCTTAAGTGACAGTCTTATACAGGTGATCCAACTATGGAAATCCCAACAGATGCCTAATTAAAAAACCGGTCAAGTAAATTTAGGCATTGACATACCGCATACCGATTACTGAATACCGACTACCGACTACCAATTACCTTACTGCACCTTTAGTTGGCAATTGGTTAGGATTTCCATACTACTTCCTGGCAAGTTACGGATGGTACTGCCACTCCCCTGGAGGTTTTGTGCCTTCTCAAATATCTCAACTCCACGAAGGATCAACGATCCGGAGTTTAATACCGCGCGACCATTCGTATTTGGACTTGTTCCGTTCAAAAATAATTTTGCATTCTTCATATTCAGGATCGATCCATTGGTCACCTGGAAAATAGGATGCGTACCCGTTGTTTTGATTTTAATCAATTGACCAGGCAATTGATCGATCACAATATCCTTGTTGATCAGAAGAGCACCTGACGTAATAAATATCGTATCCGAAGGATCAAGCACACTTGGATCAAATACAAGTGTATCTCCATCTGCCGCGCACCCGAGCGCTGACCGCATGGAACCATCACCCCCATCATTTGTATTAGATACAGTTGTAGTACATCCTCCAATCTCATCTGCACCAATGTCCGGTAAAATACCATTACGCATGTCACAATCAATGTCATCAATTACCGATACCGGAGTACCCTTCCCATCTAGGTTTAAAAAGTTGATTTCTACTTCGGTAAGGTGCAAATCTGTCTCCGAAACAAAACCTGGAAGGATACTTTTTGAATTCAAATCCTTTCCTGTCAAAGTTTGGAAGGTGACAAGATTTGGTACATCGCCCGAAGGAGAATTGTCAAATCCACCAACAATAGCTAATGGACTGGCTGTTGTAAAGAGATTATTGTTGTTTGAATTGAGATGGCTATAAGCTCCTTCATAAGCAAGGCCTATGGCATAATTCTTTCCAATAGCAGATGTCATCTCATTGACAAGAATGTTGTTTTTCAATTCTATACTTGGATTCACCGTCCCCACAGCAAGACAGAAAGCAGGTGCAGAATACGCTGATGTACCCTTCAATCGAATAGAATTGTGGAAAATCTTCGTCGTTCCTACAGCTCCACCACCAATCAATACACCAGAAACATAATCCTTTGTCGTTGCCCCAGTGGAATTGATCTTGTACAATAGGTTATTTGAAATTTCATTTGCAGAAGTACCATTCGTCAATAAGCTGGCCAATGTGATTCCGAAAGCCGACCCATCTCCTTGTCGCATCACATCATGGATCTTATTATGACCGACCAAAGCTCCGGTTACATCATGGCCAACAAAATCAACCTGGTTGAAGGAAGGCAAAATCCCTAAGGCAATACCTGCAGCAGAAGTAGTATTACTGCTGATATGATGCACATGATTTCCAGTTACCTGTGGATTTTGCTCATAGCCAAGGTAAATTCCTGCGATAGCTGTGTGATTGACACTCGTCAAATCAATATCATTGAGACTTACGACGGTACCTCCATTCTTGTTATTCCTGCTTTCCCCCTGGCTATAGATTCCGTACTGAACTTTGCTGATATGATTATTAATAAATGAATTATTGTCATTGTCCTTTCCAAGGGATGAACTGGAGACTGCCTGACCAGTCGATGCTATCCCAAACAAAGTAGTGGAAGCAGCATTACCTTCAATGTTGCAATTCCTGATCACATTGTTGGTAGATGCATTTCCAGTCAGGTTTCTAAGACTGATGACGCAAAGACTTGAATTGAAATTTCTAAACGTCAGATCACGTGAAGCTTGTGATAGCGGACAAAGCGTATTCGCTGTATTACTCAACGAACCGTCAATGGTGACTCTATCGGCTCCGTTAAGTATTATCATCGAACCACTACCACTGTAGGTAACGATTCTTGGTCCTCCACTCGGCTTAATGGTTACAGTGTAAGGTGATGCAAATTGACCCAGGCTGACTAATCCAGATTCCATATTTAGATCCGAAGCAATTAACAAAGTCACATTGCCAGAAAGAGCTCGTTCATTGATGGCTTTAAAGGCACCACCTGAATCGTCATTCGTCAGCGAAGTAAAATCACATCCGGATGTACAAACGGTCTTTATCCCGGAAATGGAATCGCGTATCATATAGGAATGAATCACACCCGTGATCGGAAACTGTGCACTGGTAAGGTTTACAGATAAAGGTGTGACACTAAATATGGCTTTGTTCTTTCCAATGTTTGCCACAACTGCACCATCAGCCGCCACGATAAAATATTCAATAATATCCCCTGCCACGATATTTCCTGCATTCAATAAGGCATAATTGATGGTGAAATCAAATGGACTGGTGGCACCATTAGCTTCAACATATTTCCAACCTGCAGATGTATTTGTATCCGTACTCTTTTTAAAGTATAATCTCGGTTTCAAGCCATTCGTCGTATTAATGCCAGATGCATTATCACTGATCAATATGTTATTGACTAACCTGGTAGTTTTAACATGATCCGCATCGAGGTGGCTATAAGAAATAACCGGTGCTATCTTATCTATACTCATAGCTGAGCAGGCATCAGCCCCAATGTCGGTAGGCGTGTTAGCGCTTCTCAACTGGTTATCAAAGTCATGAAGGATGATCGGTATGAATATCCCGTTTCTTTCCGCAGGAGATACCAGTGCATTGTTAATGTGCAAATCAAATGAGGCAGCTGGTCCGGTCGGATTAATAAAAACAGGATTTGCAACCTGGCTGTTCTCATCAAATGCGGTGGAAATCCTGATGGCATCCATATTTACCTTATCCACCCCTTCAATGTTAGCTAGTATTCCATTTGTCCCGGTCACATAAAAGAGATTATGATCCGATATCAGGCCCGTGATATCCGACAGACTATACCCATAGTGTTTTCCACCGGTAGTTGCGTTAGATCTTGCATTGTAGATGATATTGTTTCTAAAATCCTTTGCATGACTCATGGAGTGAAAGCCATAGGAATTTTGATTGGCAGTGCCGGTTACTGTACCACCGATATAAATGCTGTTAAAATAATATCCTCCGATATTATCCGTAGTGGCATCATCGATTCCGGTGAAGCTTGCTGACACAGGTATACTTAGTCCATCACTGTCCAGTCCTAACCTGATCATATTGTTACAAACTCTTACCTGGCCAAGGTTGATATAAATACCCGTAGTAGTTGCATTCAGTGTGCCAGGGATGAGCGAATGGATTTTGTTTCCATCAATGATCGAGACAGGGTTCGCACTAAAATTAAAATACATACCATATATACCTGCGTTAGCACTTCTCAAACCGTATATTTCATTCTGAATGACTTTGTGGCCACCAGCGGATTGAATATTGATTCCACTAAGTGCACCGGAGGAAACGCCATTAAGACTCAGGTTACGAATTGTATTCCCTTCGATTATAGAAAGAGCCCCTGTAGAGACTAATCCATACATAAATCTTGCAGAGCCTGCACCATTGATTTGTATCGAAGCAATCACACTACCCCCGATTTCATTATTGTTGCAAACCCATTTACGGGTAGATGTCATTTCTGCGGAAATACCGGTAAAATGAATCGGACCCGAACCACCTTCATTGATGGTAATACCCCCGATGTGATTATCATTAGCAGTAAGATCATTGTTGAGCGCAGCCGAACGAATACCAACGAGGGTGCTTGAGTTAGAAGCAGTCGAGGTAAAAGTGATACTACCTGTAGCAGACATATCCCCTATTGTGTTTCCAGTAAATGTCGCCACTCCACTTGCATGGTAAATCCCAACAAAGGGATATGAACTGGAAGATCCATCCATCACGCCATTGATGCTGATATTCTTAATTACATTTCCGGAAATAGTGGAAGTTGAAGTTGAAGGTGCCGCCAGGTAGATAGGATGCAATTGAGAAAGCATCGCCCCTGTTAAAACATACATTCCTCCATTTGTATTATTCGATCCCCCAATTGTGTTGTTTGTTATTGTACAACTTGAACTTGAAGACACAGCACAATCTCTTGTACTTGAGGAGTTCGATTTAATCCTTGGGGTGCTTTGATAAAAACGATTATTACTGATCACGATGCCAGGGCAATTGGCGCTGACAAATATACCTGCACAGCTTCCTAATGGATCGAAGTAATCTTTTATCTCATTGCTGTCTATGACAATATTGTTATTCTCCTGGGATGGACCAGTCAGGTATATTCCATTAGCTGGTGTATTTCCTCCTGCTGCACCAATGATATTCTTTTTCAATTTTATGTTATCGTTACCTGCAGTGTTGGCTTCTGAAGAAATGTAAACAGTACCTGAACCAGGAGCGCTTGAAGAACCATTTATTGTACAGTTTCGAATCGTACAGGACCTTGAATCCCTCCTGAACGTAATCGTAGAGGTTCCCTCTATGCCTGAGATAGTGGTATTGGTGATCACCAGGGCATTTCCCCCGGTATTTAATCCATCTATCGTCACACTGTCTGCTCCATTAAAGTCAATTAAAGATTTTCCCTCAAGGGCAGCTCCACTGATAGTCCTATTCAATCCTCCTGAAGGTTTAATCGTCAACGTATATCCTGAAGCAAATGCATTTAAAGAATGAGATCCTGTTTCATCCACCAGGTCGCCAAGAATTTGTACAGAAACATTTCCATTGATTACACCATTGTTCATCTCCTGGAAAAAGCCTCCTTCATTGGTAAGTGATGCATAATCGCAACCCGAAGGGCATATAGTTTTTGTCCCGTTTATGGTTTTGCGGATGACATAGTAATGGATATTGCCGGTAACCGGAAACTCACTATCTCCCAGGTCAACACCAAATGGGAATCCATTTAAGAAGCCATCCTCCATAGCTACACGTGGAAACATCGCTGTATCCTGGGCAATCACAAAGTACTGGATGGTGTCATATTCGCTGGCACTGCCATCATTCAACTGACTATAATTTATCACAAAATTGAAAGGTGAACTTCCAGAGGTCGTCTCTGTATACTTCCAACCTGTGGCGTCATTAGGATCATCTTTCTTTTTATAATATACTCTGGGCTTTGTTCCCGGAGAAGTATTGACAGCTCCTGAAGGAGTAATGCTTACATTCGAAAGTGTTCTGTTTGATAATGAAGTAGTAGCCGCTAATGGAGCATATAAAATGATAGGTGAAGAAAATGATCCTTCATCAGCTCCAACATCCGGAGGATTATTTCTTGGATCTCCATCAAAATCTGTCAGCACACCAGCTATTGGTGTTCCTTTACTTTCAACATCTGAATTTTTATCCACCTGGATATGCAAGTCACCATTATCTGCATTACCCTCGGGTTGGATGAAAAATGGATTTTCTGAATCACTCAACTGGTCCACATTCAGATTTAATGCCTGGGCTAAGTTCTTCCACGCCTGGAAATTGAGGCATTCAGTACCGGCGTATAAAGAGAAAAGATTGTTATTGCCACCGGAATTAAAGTATAAATTATGATCCATGTTATTGGATATACCTCCTCCGGCTAATGAAAAGATATAATGGTTAGCTCCCGTTGAAATATTCTCCCTCACATTGGAAAAAATATTATTTCTAATCTCACAAGGTGTCGAATTTGTCCGTTTGAAAGCCGCAGTAGCACTAGGAGTCGTTGCGGTAACATTGGCCCCGCCTATATGAATGCTATTGTGAAATAACTTTGAAATTCCTATTGCTGCTTCATCATGGATACCTATAATCTGGCAAGCAGCTGTAATTGGATTGTTATCCACTCTTCTGCCCAACCGGATCATATTATTCATGCATGTATTATTTCCACTGACCAGGTGAATTCCTGTGATAGGATCCAGGTTTTGCTGAGAAACAATTGAATGAATCAGGTTTCCATCAATTGTGCTGATCATTCCTTCACTTGAACTACTGGAAATACGGATTCCAGCATTACTGGAAACACCCGTTTGTGAAGCAACGCCACTTGTTAATCTGAATATTTGATTATTTGATACATGCTGTAAAGCTGTGGAAGAAATATCAATGCCTATAAGACTTGTCGATCCGATTATTGCAGCGCTTAAAAGGTTTCTGATCACGTTACCGGAAATGATAGCTGGTGTATTTGAGGTGTGTGAGATCCCATAAACAGAACTATTATACATGGACTGACTTCGGATTGAATTTACAAGCGTACTACTACCTATTCTATTAAATCTGCATTCCAAAATGGCATCATTAACCGAACGTACTCCATAAATCCGGGTTCCTCCTGGATTTGCCCCTGCAGCCGCATCAATACCTCCAATCCCATTGTGCTCAAAAATCACATCTGATGTAGCTCCGGTAATATAAACACCATGGATGTCACTAATAGAAGTTGATGTACTTATCCCAAAGACAATACTCAAATTGTTCAATGAATCTCCAATCATGTTACCCGTTGTCGTTCCCACATTGATCAACCCACCTGTGATATTCATCCCAATAAATGGAGATGATGCCCCAAACCCGGACATCGGACCAGTAAATGAAATCTTCGAAATTTTATTTCCCTGTACCTCAGTTGCTGTTGTATTACC
>DASXWI010000542.1:0-1513 GCA_036503755.1 Saprospiraceae bacterium
AGAGCTGACAGCAAAATGTTCGAAATATGTCGACAAAGAAAGAAGCAATACATGATGCCGCTGCCAAACTCTTTGGTGAAAAAGGGTTTGCTGCATCGTCTGTGCGCGATATCGCGCAGGCGGTGGGCCTTGGTGCGGCGAGCTTGTATAATCACATGGGCTCCAAGGATGAATTATTGACTACTATTTGTTTCCGGTGTGCCAATTCATTTCTTGAAGGGATGAAGGAGATTGAAGCAACTTTGGCGGACCCGGTAGAGAAAATCAGGGAACTCATCAAGTTGCAAATACGTATTGCTTTACATGAAGAAAGCTCACTCACCGTTTTTAATGATGAGTGGCGCCACTTGCAGGAACCGTTTCTGAGCAACTTCCTGAATTTGCGAAGAAGCTATGAAACTGATTATCTTAGAATCCTCACAGAAGGAATCAAACAAGGCAAACTCAGGGATACTGATCCTTACCTGCTATACCAGATGATTTTATCATCGTTGAGATGGTTACACATGCCGGGAATTAAGAAAACAAAACTGACGGAAGAAGAAATTACTGAACAAATCACCTCCATTTTAATTAAAGGTATTAGAGTATGAGTGTCATAGATATAGAATCCGTTTTCCAGGACAAGATCGATAAGGATATCCGTATCGAGCCCCGTGACTGGATGCCAGACAATTACAGGCAGACATTGATCCGTCAGATCAGTCAACATGCCCATTCCGAAATTGTGGGTATGCTTCCGGAAGGCAACTGGATCACCAGGGCTCCATCACTGAAAAGAAAACTTGCGTTGCTTGCGAAGGTGCAGGATGAAGCCGGTCATGGTTTATATCTCTATAGCGCCGCTGAAACCTTAGGTGCTGAGCGTGATACCATGTTTGAAGAACTTCATTCCGGCAAAGCCAAATACAGCAGCATTTTTAATTATCCAGCTCTCACCTGGGCAGATATGGGTGCCATTGGATGGCTCGTTGATGGAGCTGCTATACAAAACCAGATCCCTTTATGTCGTTGTTCTTTTGGTCCTTATGCCAGGGCAATGGTGAGGATTTGTAAAGAAGAAAGCTTTCATCAACGCCAGGGATTTGAAATCATGACCGTGTTGTGTGCAGGCACTCCAGTTCAAAAAGCGATGGCACAAGATGCATTAAATCGTTTCTGGTGGCCAAGTCTAATGATGTTTGGTCCACCGGATGCTCAATCTACCCATACTGAACAATCTAAAAAATGGGGCATCAAAAAATTCACTAACGATGAATTGCGACAGCGATTTGTAGATATGATTGCTCCACAAGCCGATCATCTTGGGATCACGATCCCGGATCCGGATTTGAAATGGAACGAAGAAAAACAACAATACGATTATGGCCAGATCAATTGGGAAGAATTCTGGCAAGTGGTCAACGGTAATGGCCCATGCAATAAAGAAAGAATGGATGCCAGGATCAAAGCCTGGGAAGAAGGTGCATGGGTAAGAGAAGCTGCTATGGCCTATGCCAATAAACATGCTCAT
>DASXWI010000543.1:0-2084 GCA_036503755.1 Saprospiraceae bacterium
AAGAATCCGGGTGATGTTGATCTTCTATTGTTTATTAACTGGAGTCGCTTTGGTCGTAACGCTGGCGACTCTTATGCGATCATCAAGCAGTTGAATAAACTGGAGATTGATCCGCAGGCAATAGAACAACCGTTAGACTTAAAGGTGCCTGAAAACAAGATGATGTTGGCGTTCTATCTGGCTTCACCTGAAGTGGAGAACGACCGAAGATCTATCAATGTAAAGTCAGGTATTTACAGAGCAAAGAAAGAAGGACGCTGGACAACACTCGCGCCTGTAGGCTATAGAAATATCAGGACAGAAGATGGACGGGCCATGATCGTACCAAGTAAGGATGCTGACCTGGTGCGTGAAGCTTTTCAGGAATTTGCAACGGGTGCTTATGGCATGGAGGAGTTGCGTAAAAAATTGGCCGATAAGGGGCTGAAATGTGAGCGCGCCAGATTTCCAGATCTGCTTCGAAACAAGGCTTACATTGGCAAAGTGCTGGTACCTGCTTACAAGGAGGAGCCCGAGTACTACGCAAAGGGCATACACGAGCCCTTGATTAGCGAAGAATTGTTTTTTCGAGTTGAGGACATTCTAGAAGGGAGGTCTCCCAATCGTCCGACTAAGAATACACTCAAGGAGCAACTTCCGCTTCGTGGACTTTTGGAGTGTCGCATTTGCGGCAAGAACCTTTCCGGTAGTGCTTCTAGTGGCAATGGTGGCAAGTATTTCTATTATCATTGTACCTGTGGATGCCCCGAGCGATTCAAAGCAGAGGTCGCTAATGATTGCATTATCGAATACCTCAAATCCATCAAGCCCAATTCAATGGTGCTTGATCTGAATTACGAAATACTGCTTGACACGTTCGAGGCCAAGATGAAAAGCGACAGGAGTGAATTGGTCAAGATCGAAGAAGAAATCAGCCGAAACAATCATCGTCTCCAGAACGCTCAGCACCTTATGCTTGATGCTGAGATCAGCGCAAGCGATTATAAGGAGATCAAGGCAAAGATTTCCGGTACCAATGACGAATTGATTCGTAAGAAGGCCAATGCGTCATCAAGCCAGGAAGATTTTCGTGAGCATTTGAAGGTAGGAGCAACAATATTGAGGAATCTTGATGGATTCTATCAAAATGCAACGCTTTCAGAAAAGCAATTAATCATTGGTTCGGTGTTTCCAGAAAAATTGATTTTCGAGAAAAATCAATTTCGAACCAATCGGATCAACGAGACTATCCTCTTGATGTCGATGGAACCCAACGATTTAGGTCAAAAAAAAAGTGGACGAAGTAAAAAATTTTTACTGTCGTCCACTCAGGTCGGGATGACTGGATTCGAACCAGCGACCTCTACGTCCCGAACGTAGCGCACTACCGGGCTGTGCTACATCCCGAATATTTCAAAAATACATAACGGGTTATTGGCTTCAAAACCAGCCATTCCACAGTACTGCCTATAATTAATATAGTGTGATACGTTATGGATAGCTTTTAAAGCCGGAACTGAGAATTACTATTCCTGTGAGGAGTCATACCGTGGATTTACCTTCGAGTACACCTTGCTGGCAAAACCCGGGCAGATAATAACAAGCTCGCCTTGTTTGTTAATGAACATTTCACCGGCTTGATAATTCGTGTGACAGGATCCCATCGTAACCACCAGGAAATTACACGTCCATAGGTTATCCTTCACCTTACGGATGTCTTTATATATCTGCAGAGCTGATACATCACATGGAAATTTTTCGTCTCCTTCCTGAAGGATAAGAGCTTTCTCATTGTCGATCTTGACCATCAGGTTATCATTCTTTCGGGTCCAGGTACCCTCAACGGATTTGACACGGTGAACGGAGTCAAAACTCATAAGCGCGGAAAAAATACCGAATGCAAAGACAAGGTATAAGTGATTGATCTTCATAAAAGACAGTTTAGGTTCAGCTTATTTAGGAGAGTCAGATCTTTATAAGGAATATGACCAGGAGGTAAACGGATTCGTAAACGTGTTATTATTTATTAAGAGACCGTTTTGAGGCATCGTTTGGTACTTTAAAAAAAAAATTGATAGTCTTGTCCAAATCCGCCACCCTCAATC
>DASXWI010000544.1:0-6401 GCA_036503755.1 Saprospiraceae bacterium
TGCATCGAATATTTCAACATACGTCCAGCAAGAATTGCCTCCTGAATTACAAACTGTGAATGTATCTGTATAGGTAGCTATATGCACACCAGGATCTAAAGTAGATGGATCCACCATGCCTGTCGAATCAGGTGCTCCTGACCATACACCCCAAGAAGGTGAAGCTACTATGGTGAAAGGCGGTGAATTCTGGCAAACTGAGGTTCCATTTGGGCAACTAAATGTTGCAGGATAGTGAACGTCAATGGTGATTTCCGTATAGTAACATTCATTCAACCCAGTGAGCTCGTAGGTTACTGTTTGAATTCCAGGATCCGCTATAAATGGATAAATCTGGCCAAACTGATTTGCAGCCCCGCCCCAAATACCACCTGGTGGGTTAGCCGTAAATGTAATTGTATCTGTTCCACAGACTAACCCCTGGGGTGAAATGTCAGCCATTTGTTCATTGACAACTTCAATAGATACCTGTTCCGAATTTGTACATCCATCGCCATCTTCTGCTGTATAGGTGATGACATGTGTCCCCAGCCCTGCATCAGCAGGATCAAAGACACCTCCTATGGAAATTTCTCCTTCCCAAATTCCTCCACTTGGAGTTCCTGTGAGTTGAACAGGATTCCCAGTAACACAAAGTGCACCAGGAGGATTGATCACGACGTCAGGTGCTGCTAGTACTTCAACACTGATCTCCTCTGTATTGAAACAACCCAGTGCATTGGCCACGGTATACGTAATGATATGTGTACCTGATTCTGCATACTCAGGATCAAACAATCCATCGGGAGAAATTTCTCCATCCCACTCACCTCCTGATGGTGATGCTGTGAACTGTATAGCGTCCAGATTATCACATATTGGATCCGGTGGTGGATCTATAGTAATGTCAGGTCCTTCATCAATCACTACTTCAGTAGAACTTGTCGATGAACATCCAGCTGCATCTGTAACTGTTACATAATAGATACCTGCATCCCCAGGATTTACATTAGTAATAGTAGGGTTGGCAGAATTGGATGAAAATCCACCAGGTCCGTCCCAATCATAGGAAGTTCCACCTTGTGCCATAAGGTGAAGGTTTTCACCAACACAGACGGGGCCATCATTGGAAGCTTCAGCATTGGGTAATGGAAGAACAGTAACTACGACGGTATCCTTTTGGAAATAACCACAAGCATATTCTATCACCACCCTATATTCTGTAGTTACATCGGGCGTAGCTGTAGGATCACTGGTATTATATGAAGAGAGTGTAGGATCTGGTTCCCATACCCAGTCTATTCCATTTTGATCAGCTTCGAGATCTATACTTTCACCTTCACACACAGACTCATCAGGCATGGGATCTAAAGATGGAGGACCGAAACATACCGTGTGTAAATTTGATAATGAACCAGTACCCGAACTGAATCCGTAATAAACTTGTGTCGTTCCGGAAAAAATGGAATTAACAATATCTCCTGTGTATGAAATCACTTCTTCATCAAGTGCGGCTAAAAGCGTTTGCGTAACCGGATCCCAACTGACAACGAAACAATGGTCTCCACAATCTTCAATATTGGGAAGATTATCCGGTCCTGCAAGGTTGGTTGAAAGATTGTGATTAGGTGAACCCATGGAAACGATTGCCATATGATCACTTGTGGGATCTCCATAATTGGAGTTGAAGTAATCATCATATTCAATCGCGATCGACGGAGTTATACCTTCATAACCTAGGCCGCCGCCACCATTCCCAAGAGCTGTATTGGATGTGGCCAGGATAAACACAATCCCATCTGCACCATTGGCATCTTTGCAGCCAAAGAAAAAAGTAGCCTCTTCATAGAAGGGCTGGGTGAGATCGATAGGGTTTTGGGAAAAGATACTTCCTGCCTGGCCAGAAACATCGGGCGTGAGCTGATAACAATCTCCTCCGAGTGCTGATGCACTACCATTTGTTACAAAAGTTTGCCCCTGGAGTGTGGAACATAAAAGGCAAACCATCAGGCACCCCAGTAAACGGAAAGTACTCGGTTGGATCATTAGCTATCTTAAGGATGCTGAAAGTAACAAATGATTTTTCAAATCAAAAATATATAAAGGAAGAAGGGCCGTTTTGCCGGCCCTTCTTCCTTTATAATTATTAAACATCTACTCTGGCATACTTCGCATTGGCTTCAATGAAAGCGCGACGAGGTGGTACTTCATCACCCATGAGCATACTGAAGAAACGATCTGCTTCTTTGCCATCGTCAATTCCAACCTGTCTGAATACACGGTTGTCCGGATCCATGGTTGTTTCCCAAAGCTGCTCGGCGTTCATCTCTCCAAGACCTTTGTAGCGCTGGATCTTCACATTACCCGCTTTATCGCCTACTGAATAATTGTCCACTGCTTGTTGGCGCTCGGTTTCATTCCAGCAGTAAACAAACTGGGTGTTGCCTTTAGAAACCCTGTATAGCGGTGGCGCGGCAATGTATAGATTACCATTGTCAATCAATGGGCGCATATACCTGAAGAAGAAGGTAAGAATCAGCGTCACAATGTGACTACCGTCGATGTCGGCGTCGCACATGATGATGATCTTATGGTACCTGAGTTTGTCAATGTTGAGAATACGTTCTCCATTTTTCTCCTCGATGCTTACACCGAGGGCGGTAAACATATTCTTGATTTCCTCATTGTCGTAGATCTTATGCTCCATGGCCTTCTCTACGTTGAGAATTTTACCACGAAGAGGAAGGATGGCCTGGAAATTACGGTCACGACCTTGTTTGGCTGTACCACCGGCACTATCTCCCTCTACAAGGTAGATTTCACATTTCTTAGGATCTCTTGACGAACAATCCGCAAGTTTACCAGGTAGTCCTCCTCCTGTTAGTATATTTTTTCGTTGCACCAATTCACGCGCTTTGCGGGCTGCATCACGTGCGCGGGCTGCAAGAATTACTTTCTCTGTGATCTTCCTGGCATCAGATGGATTCTCTTCGAGGTAAGCGGCAAGGGCTTCACCAACAATCTGTGAAACGATACCCACTACTTCAGAGTTACCCAATTCACCTTTAGTCTGGCCTTTAAACTGAGGTTCGGGGACTTTGACAGAAACGACTGCGGTTAATCCTTCACGGTAATCTTCACCGGACAGGGCCACTTTGGCTTTTGTAAACAATCCACTGTCGTCACCATATTTTTTAAATACACGCGTAATGGCACGTTTAAAGCCTGCTTCATGTGTACCTCCATCACGTGTGGAGATATTATTGACGAAGGAAAAGACGTGTTCCTGGTAACCCATGTTGTATTGCATGGCTACTTCTACTTCTACATTATCTTCTTTGCCCTTGACATAAATTGGCTTTTCAATTAATGGAGTCCTGCTTTCATCAAGAAAGGTGACAAACTCACGTAAGCCTCCAACAGAATAAAATAATTCCTCTTTGACATTACCATTGTCATCAAGTTCGCGCTCATCTGTAAGTTTTAAATAGAGCCCACTATTGAGATAGGATAATTCACGAAGACGATTAGCTAACGTATCGAATTTAAAATCGAGTGTTTCAAAAATTTCTGGATCTGGCCAGAAAGTGATCGTGGTGCCTGTTGTCGTGGCTTCGCCTATGGCATCAACTCCTGTAGTAGGCTTGCCTCTTTCGTATTCTTGTCTCCAGACTTTGCCTTCGCGTTTTACTTCAGCTCTAACTTTTTGGCTCAAGGCATTTACACAACTGATACCCACCCCGTGAAGACCACCGGATACTTTATACGTATCATGGTCGAACTTACCTCCTGCGTGGAGGATGGTCATTACTACCTCGAGAGCTGATTTCTGTAACTTTTCGTGCATACCCACGGGGATACCGCGGCCATTATCGACGACCGTCAGTGATCCGTCCTTATTCACAGTTAATTCGATATGGGTGCAATACCCTGCAAGATGCTCATCGATGGAGTTGTCTACGACCTCCCAAACGAGGTGGTGAAGACCCTTGACATCTGTGCTGCCGATATACATTCCCGGCCTCTTCCGAACGGCCTCTAAACCCTCCAGCGCCTGGATGTTTTCGGCGCCATAACTACCCTGTTGTTTACTCATAAAAGGATCATAAAATTTGAGGTGCAAAATTAAGGAATTTATACCGGAATTCCTAATCTGTTTTAAAGTATATTTTATTCATTTTCAACAAGATAAACCTATATTTTTCAATAATATATACTGCCTGATTGGTTTATTTCCTGGAGGTCAAAAACAGGGGTATCCGGGGACTAGAAAATGACCTGAAAAAGGACTTAGAAAAGGGTTCAAATCCGGACGAAAAATTAGCCTAAATAAAATATCCCTTCCCTTCGGTATGCTCAGGGACCGACTTTAGAAAAAGAGATTCCTTCTTTAAACTCAGGATCAGCTATAGGAAACTTCATACCTTCATTTTTCTATCTCAACGTTTATAAAAATCTTTCTAGAAAGTGAAAAATCTATTGCTCCTTCTGTTCTCCTTTACGTCATTCATTCTTTCCGTTTCTGCCCAGGACACGATCAAGGTGCAAACCTTTACCTGGGAAGACAATCATAGGGCGGACACGTTTGACTTTCCGGACAATCCCAATCAAACCTACCGCAAGATTTTAATGAAATACAACATGCGCTGTCATGATGCGATCGTGGGCAACGGAAGCAATGGCTGTCTGGAATGGGATTATAGTTGTAATACATTTATCACCGACCCTTCCCGTATCGATTCGTCAAAGGCCACTGCACCGGACTATACGATATCCAATTTTACAGGCACGAGTTTTATTTACAGCAATGATCCCACTTATTCCTACCTATCCTTCACACATCATGAAACAGAACTCGAACCTATAAATCCACTGGAAGTTGATTTCGAAGCGCAAGGACCTATTGTACCCTATACTCCCGCTGCAGTCACCTATCGCTACCAGGTCATACTGACTTCGGAAGAACTATCAGCCGCCGTACTTAATGTGGGTGGCGCCCTCCACGGGATACGCATGACTTTGTTGCAACCTGGATCTATTGTTGGATTCCTAAAAATAAGAATCAAGAATACAGATCAAAGTAATGTTGGTGAAAGGCCTGATGAAACTGGTCTAACAGAAGTATATTTCAAGTCAACGGATTTGAGTGGTAGCGAAATTGAATTTCCCTTTTACCAGATTGTTTCTTGGGAAGGACAGCATTTTTTGTTGGATATTTCCTTTACCACTTCTTCTGCATCTGATGCACCGGCTTTTAAATTCTTTGAATCTTCAACCGATGACAGAGCCTTGGTTTCCAGTCAACAAACAGAAACCAACTTATATTTTGGAGGCGCCAGTAATCTTGATGTACCAGCCGCTACTTTCGAAAATATCCAGGATGAAATCACTTTGTCATTTTGGGCCTTTGGCGACCCTTTCCTACTTCCGGCCAATACTCATTTTGTTGATGGTAAGGATGCTGCCGGACAACGACATGCCACCATCCATTTACCCTGGAGCAATGGAGAAGTGTATTGGGATTGTGGGAATGACGGAAATGGATTTGACCGAATTAATAAACCCGTAGATCCTGCTGACTATGAAGGCAAATGGAGTCACTGGGCCTTTACAAAAAATGCTATCACCGGTGAGATGAAAATTTTTCTCAATGGCCAGTTGTTTCATTCCGGCACCGGTAAGACAAAGAAGATGAATTTCAATGCACTGCGTTTTGGCCAGTCTCTCACCAATTCTGAAACATATTTTGGATCTATCGATGAAATCCAGATCTGGGATAAAGCGTTGGATGAAAACACCATTCAAACCTGGATGCTGAAACAAATAGATGACACACATCCTGAATATACGCATCTAAGAGGTTACTACCAATTGAATGAAGGCCAAGGGAATAAGGCTGTTGATGCTTCGTCGTATCATATCGATGCACCATTGACCCTTCCACTATGGAGACAGGTACGTGGTGATAAATTGTTTCATCACTTTTCAAAAACAAATCTTATACCCGAGTTCACGTTTTTTCAATTTACGTATATTATTCATGACTCTGCGTATACTGTTTTGGATTCGATCCTCAGTCCATTACACCAGGTCATCCATTTTGGTGTAGAGGGTACTGACCTGGTGAGACTCGATACGCAATATGTGTATCCAGCAGGCAATCGTCCTGTGTATGATGAAAATGGCACACTGATCGATACGATCCTGGCAGCTGCAGACGGAACAATCATTATTCAGACTTTAAACTATTACGCTAAAAGTAATGCCCGTTACGAACTGTTATCTTTAGTCACACCTTATGGTATCGGTCTTGATCTGGGGCAGAAAGGAAAGACCTTTACGTTTGATGTCACAGACTTTGCACCCATCCTTAAAGGAAGGAAAAGACTTTCTGTAGAATTTGGCGGAGAGAACCAGGAAGA
>DASXWI010000545.1:0-2208 GCA_036503755.1 Saprospiraceae bacterium
ACGACTTCTTCCGCCGGGTTGCTCCCTTCATAATTGGATACGAAATACGTACCATCGCCATCATGACGATCAATCTTGAGAATATAACCTCCGGTTAAAGCATCACCCAATGTATCCACTGGATTTAGTTTTTTAATGTCAACCCTGTTTTTATCCCGCTTGATTTTTTCTTCAAGCCAATACACACCCATATAATCTCCATTCAGCACTAGTTCACATGCTTCCGTACGTGGGGCATATCCTCCGACAGCCCGTCCCATATAATACGTGAGTGCATCTCTTAGAAATGATTTATCGGTATAAGGCGCATATAATATCCAGTCTTCTTCTTTTGGAAGCCCTAGTAATGGCGTTTCCAGGTCATCACCTTCCTCATCCTGGGTTTCAAAACTGTAACTCTTTTTTGGGAAACTCTGTGAAGAAGAACCTCTTACTTCAATTTCCATATTGCTCTCAAAAACTACCGGGCCTGGATAACTATTCAGGTTTCCATTTTCATCATCAATCACTTTGATATAACCAGGTATCTTCGGTTCATTGGGTATCGTGACATGATCGGTCTCCATTACGATGATTGGCAATGACGTTGGTGTATAAGCTTCTTTGGCAGGAGCTTCTTCATCAAAGATTAAACTCCATTCGATCACATCACCCCCATCCGCATAAGGGTACGTATCCAATATGCGCAGGGTCCATGTGCCATTACCAGATAGCCCATTATTAGCTTCCCCTAAAGGTGTAAAAGGTCTGTATGATCCCTGAAAAGGAGAATAACCTCGTATGATATGAGTACCAGCTGTCATGCTGAAACAAGTATGATCATATGCGTCTCCATCACCTCCCATAGCTGCAGTGAGCAGCAGATTTGCACCTGATGGTGTGATTAGTCGGATATCAAGATCGGAAACCCATGAATGTGTAATATTAATACACACTTGCTTAAGACCATGGAGCTGATTTAAAGTATCAGGAGACAGATTATCGATCACCATCGAATAGTCATTAATGGATCCGTCATCGTTTATGATTCCTCCGGTACCAGTATAAGTCTGTGAAAAACTTTTGACCTGGACGAACAACAAAGAAAGAATTAAAAAATACCTGGCAGAAGTCAGCATACGATAAGTGGTGTGAGAGGTGAAATGTCCATTGGGACTTAAACTTAGTCCGATGGCAAAAGTGAAGATATAAATATCCATTTAACCATAGACTAGCTGTCCCGGACGGTTTAGGAAAGGATATTTATCTTTACGCCTCCACAGTATCACGTTTATATGACAACAGCCCATCACCTGGCCCATGATCACAAGATCATTGAAGAAAGTGCCCGCCAGTTTGCCCGCGCCAATATCCTGCCCCATGTGATGGAATGGGATGAAAGTCAGCACTTTCCAATGGATCTGATGCACCAACTGGGCGACCAGGGGTTCCTTGGTATCCTGATTCCTGAAGAATATGAAGGCTCCGGGCTTGGTTACCAGGAATACATCACGATCATCACAGAAATTGCCAAAGTTTGCGGTTCGATCGGTCTTTCCCTGGCCGCACATAATTCACTTTGCACCAATCATATATACTCTTTCGGAAACGAAGAACAAAAACGCAGATGGTTGCCAAAACTCGCAACCGGTCAATGGATCGGTGCCTGGGGACTTACAGAACCCAATACAGGAAGTGATGCTATGCGGATGCAATGCACCGCCGTAAAAGATGGTGATGATTATATCCTGAATGGCACCAAATGTTGGATCACTCACGGAAAGTCAAGTCACGTTTCGGTGGTCATCGCTCGCACAGGAGATCTACTTGATAGCCATGGTATGACAGCTTTTGTCATTGAAAGAGATACACCCGGACTAAAAGCCGGCAAAAAGGAAAACAAATTAGGTATGCGCGCTTCCGAAACAGCAGAAATGATTTTTGAAGATTGCCGTGTACCTGCTGCAAATATTCTTGGGAACGTTGGTGATGGATTCATTCAGTCGATGAAAATTCTTGACGGTGGACGAATCTCCATTGGTGCACTCGGCCTTGGTATTGCAAAAGGAGCTTACGAGGCAAGTGTCCAATATGCACAAGAGCGTCAGCAATTTGGACAACCTATTGCCAATTTCCAGGCAATCAGTTTTAAACTGGCAGATATGGCCGTAAAAATCGAAGCGGCAGAATTGTTACTTCGTAAAGCAGCGGACTTGAAGAATGCTGGAA
>DASXWI010000546.1:0-1576 GCA_036503755.1 Saprospiraceae bacterium
AAAGCAAGGTTGGCTGATACGTATATGTTTACGAAAGAAAACTTTGCCACCTTTCCTGATCTCCAGGTATCAGGAGATGCTATGAAAACAAGTGAAAAAATAAGTGATGCCAACCCACAGCAAAAAGATTATTTGTGGGGCACTATTCAATTATATCATTGGATGGATTGGGATAGTGTGATGAAGACTGGATTGCTCGTTTTACCAGCGGGATATGATACGCTGCGATCCTATCCTACCATTGTCAATTTTTATGAAAAATCATCCGATGAACTTCATTCTCACACGGCTCCTGCACCACATCGCTCTACGATCAACTATGCATTCTATGCGAGCAGAGGATACGTCATCTTCAACCCGGATATAACTTATACAGTGGGGATGCCTGGAGAAAGTGCATACCAGTCTGTGATGTCAGGTGTAACCAGTTTGGTGAAGGATAGGATTGCAGATCCTGAAAATCTTGCCCTGCAGGGACATTCGTGGGGTGGATATCAAATTGCTTATATCCTTACGCGAACAAATATGTTTAAATGCGCAGAAGCCGGTGCCGCAGTGGTCAACATGTCCAGTGCGTATGGTGGGATACGTTGGGAGACCGGTATTGCCAGAAACTTTCAATATGAAAAAGAACAAAGCCGTCTTGGCAAAACATTGTGGCAGGACCCAAACCTGTATATCACCAATTCACCACTTTTCAAATTGAATAAAATTGAAACACCAATCCTCCTTTTACATAACAATGAAGATGGAGCTGTTCCATTTGAACAAGGCATTGAATTTTATCTTGCCTTGCGACGCTTAGAAAAGAAAGCCTGGCTTCTCAATTATCGTGGCGAACCACATTGGCCGGTCAAATGGCAGAACCGGAAAGATTTCAATCTGCGGATGTCGCAATTTTTTGATCATTATCTCAAAGGAGCTCCTATGCCGTTGTGGATGGAGAAAGGTGTGCCGGCGGTGGAGAGAGGGATAAACAAAGGATACTAGTTAGCAGTGAGAAGTTAGCAGTTAGCAGTTGAAAAATTGAATAGGGAATCCTGAGCAGGGAACAAGGAACAAGGAACAGGGAGCATCGAAGTAAGTAAGGTTTGTCTGGAGATAGATTCACCTATTCTTGTGCGACCCCTTCAGGGTCGGAGCGTCCGTGCATCGCGATACCCCGGGCGCGGCCCGGGGTTAATCTAGTTGAAGCCCTTCGGGCTTGCTTCTCTCGATTTTGCTCAAGATAAAGCTCACTCTTACCTTTTCATTCTTCATTCTTCACTCTTCACTTTTCACTCTTCACTCCATTCAACAACCACTTTCCCAATAGATTTTCGGTCTTCCATGTGAGCATGGGCTTTATCTAATTCGTCTTGCTGGAATACTGCACCAACGTGCGGTAAAAGGATGCCTTGTTTATAAAATTCAGTAACGCCTTTAAAGGAAGTCTCGAGAAGATCGGGGCGATGATCAGCGATCTTGAGCATGTTGACGCCAATGAGGCACTGTGATTTTCCAAGGTAGGAGATCGGAGAAAAGAATCCGAATCCAAGGCCAAGGCGGATTAAATTGAGTTTACCTTTTTTACCAC
>DASXWI010000547.1:0-2431 GCA_036503755.1 Saprospiraceae bacterium
TAGGGTTCCGCCATTTGATAATTCATATTGCTCCTGAACCAGCCCTTTACCATACGAAGGACTTCCTATAATCAATCCTCTATCCTGGTCCTGAAGGCACCCCGCAATAATTTCACTTGCGGATGCGGAACCTTCATTGATTAACACTGTCACATTACTGATGGGAAAGAAAATCTTACCTGTACTCTTGTATTCAATACGCTGTTGGTGTTCCCCTTCTGTGTAGACCAATAATTTACCTTCTTCTTCAATGATCTGGGAAAGAATATTCACCGCTTCTTTAAGGTAACCTCCGGGATTATCTCGTAAGTCAAGAATAAGGTGCTCTGCATGACGTTTGGTGGCGAGCCTTTCCCATTCGTCCATAAATTCACGGTATGTAGAATTAGTGAATCGTTGGATCTTGATATAGGCTACAGAGGAATCAATCATATAGGCAGCAACAACACTTGGCACTTTAATTTCTTCACGCAACACTTCTACCGTCCGCAATTCCTTGCTGGCGATGGATTTGACAACCAGGTTTACTTTTGTTCCTTTAATGCCCTTGATCAGGCTAAGGATTTCTTTTTGTTCAAGTGTATCATTCTTAATTTCCCGTCCATTCACAGAAAGGATAAAATCACCTGGACGAAGCCCAGCTTTCTCTGCAGGACTGTCCTTCCTCGGATAAAGAATAATCAGGCTGTCTCTGATAAAAGCGACCTCAACCCCAATACCCACATACTGGCCACCATTGCGCTCTTCTATTTCCGTCACCTGATCAGGAGGGAAATAATGCGTATGCGGATCAAGTCCCTGGAGGATGGATTGAATTGCTTTTTCAACCAGGGCATCTGTTTCAACATCATTGACATACCTGGTCTCGAGAAACCTGATAATCTCCTCTACCTGCCTGCCGCTATAACGGGTATTGGTTATTGCTGTTTCAGGTTTTAAGGACTTGGTATTCGATTGAGCCAGTTTCACCCCAGCAATCATGCCGACCACCACCATCATACTGAGCAGCAAAGGCTCCCATGTTTTATATTTCTTTCCTGTCTCTGTCACTTGCGATTATTGATTATTCACTTACCTCCATGGGACACAATGGTTTCATGGGAAGGAAAAAACCATGGCAAAGATCAATGTTTTCGGTGGTTTATAATTTGGTTTTAGACAAAATCAGGACTATTTCCTGTTTAAAGTACTGAACCACATGGAAATGAGGTTCCATTTCACATTGGATAAGGATGAATTTTAATTTCATCAATTCTGGACGATCAATGGGAGAATCACTGCCCCAATTACCTTGCTTTTTATAGTTTTGGGCTCCGCTGAAGGTTCTGTTCCATATTTAGCTGAAGAAATTTTTTCCCTTCAATTCACCTCTGATGAAAAAGATTGTTTTGCTCATTGCCTTTTTTACCATAAGCTGGTTTGTGGGTAAATCACAATCAATCCCTACACCGACTTCTGCGGCGGACCGTCTTGCTGGGTTTGAAAAGCGAAAAGAACTCAAGCAGAATTCCTGGTTTAATCATTTGCCATTCACGAACATTGGCCCAACAGTTTGTAGTGGTCGTGTGGTAGATGTCGATGTCAATCCCGGCAACCCAAATGAAATGTATGTGGCTTATGCATCGGGAGGTGTATGGTATACCAACAATAACGCGACGACCTTTACACCCATTTTTGACCAGGAAGCTTGCATGACCATCGGAGACATTGCCGTCAACTGGAACACTGGCGTCATTTGGGTTGGCACCGGTGAAAATAATTCCAGCCGTTCTTCGTATTCAGGAGTTGGTATATACAAGAGTAGCGATAAAGGAAAGACATGGAAAAATATGGGACTGCAGGAAAGCCACCATATTGGCAGAATACTCCTTCATCCTATCAATCCGAATATCATTCAAGTGGCTTGCCTTGGTGCACTTTACAGTGAAAATGCAAACCGCGGTGTTTATAGCACTTCGGATGGCGGTGTAACCTGGAGACAATCCCTATTCATCAATGATGGCACTGGTGCGATTGACCTTGTCGCAGATCCTTCTAATCCAAACGTAGTATATGCTGCAACATGGGAAAGATCACGTCGTGCATGGAATTTTGTTGAGGCTGGTCCCGGATCAGCTATTTATATATCAACAGATTCAGGGAGAAATTGGAAACTACTCACTACGGAAGCAAGTGGTTTTCCAACAGGACAAGGAACAGGTCGCATCGGGCTTGAAATAGTTCGCATTAAAAATGAAACCATCTTGTATGCGATCATTGACAACCAGCATGAACGACCAACAGAACCAAGAACGGACACCTTGTTGACAAAAGCTGATCTGGTAAATATGTCATCCGATTCGTTTTTGAAACTATCTGACAAAAAAATCAGTCATTACCTGGAGCAAAATGGTTTCCCTGAAAAATATACAACGGATACGATCAGGTCACT
>DASXWI010000548.1:0-2346 GCA_036503755.1 Saprospiraceae bacterium
AATCAAAGGAACTGGCCAGGTAGGCATAGGCATCATTACGCCGATGAATAAATTAGATATCAATAGCGGTGCCACCCGCACCGGCACGCATGCAACCGGGTTGCCACTATATGTCACGGGCGTTGCATCACCAGCCAGTGGAGGAGCAGAGTTCAGGCATGACAATGGCACACAGGGTATCGGTATAGGATATAATACAATTTATGCTGCAGGTTCAGATGCTAATCACAATATAGGTTTGACCGCCAAAGGTGCAACGGGACTTCTATTGTTTACTACGAATACTAACGAGAGAGTTCGTATAAATGGCAGTGGAGATATGGGAGTAGGAATGAACAATCCACTAAACAGACTTGATATCGCCAATGGAGCTGCACGCACAGGTACACATGCTACTGGTCGTCCTTTGTATATCACAGGTACATTATCAGATGCGAGCAATGGTGTAGAGATACGTCATGCAGATGGTGCACAAGGAATTGGATTGGGAAGAAATACAATTTATGCAGCAGGTTCAGATGCTGTCCAAAACCTGGGTTTAGCTGCTAAAGGTGCGACGGGCAACTTACTATTCACCACCAATAGTGTGGAAAGAATTCGCATCAATGGTAGTGGTGATATAGGAGTAGGCATCAACAATCCCTTAAATAAACTTGATATTGCAGCCGGACCTGCACGCACCGGTACACATCCTACAGGATTGCCGTTTTATGTCACTGGCATAGTAGGACCGGCAAGTGGTGGCGCTGAATTTAGACATGCTAATGGGACACAAGGCATCGGAATCGGATACAGTACAATTTATGCTGCTGGTTCGAATGTAGATCAGCATCTTGCGCTCTCGGCAAAAGGAACAGCCGGTCACTTGCAATTCCTAACTAACAACACAGAAAAAGTGCGCATCACCGCTGATGGCCAGGTGGGAATTGGTGTTACAACTCCTCACGCACAACTACAGTTGGCTACTACTGTTGCCAATCGCAAAATCATACTTTATGAAGTAGCTGATAATGACCATCAGTTCCACGGCTTCGGTATCGATGGTTTTGGCTCCCTCCGCTACCAAACGGCTAACACCCTAAACGATCACGTATTCGTGGCTGCCACTTCTTCAACCAATAGCAATGAATTAATGAGAATAAAAGGAGATGGAAATGTCGTGATCTCCGGGGTAATCGAAACGGAAGCGTTTATTGAGCCTACCCTACTCAATAATTTTACCAATTATGAATTAGGCCATGCGACAGCAGCTTTCTACAAAGATAAAATGGGTCGCGTCTATCTGCGTGGATTGGTCAAAAATGTCAACAATCCAACTGGCCTTGTCATCTTTACTTTACCTGCTGGATATCGACCTTCTATGAGTGGCAAACTTATCTTCGCCACGCTGGCCAACAATAATACAATGGGGCGCATAGATGTTCAAGTCAATGGTGATGTCGTCGTTGACATGGGATCGGCAGGTTGGATAAGTTTGGAAAATATTTCTTTTCGGGCGGATTGATTATTTCTAAACAATATCATCAATATGGGAGCGTTGAGTGAGGGGTCTGGAGATTTTTGGTTTCTAACCATTTTGAAGATTATTGACTTATGATGATCATACCGTTATTTACTTCATTGATAAATTGACCCCTAAGCTTATAAACCTATAGACTTATGTAGTTTCTTAGGCATATTGATCGTTAACCTTATATGCCTATAAACATAAAGATTAAGAACCCCCTGAAAATTACCTTTGTCATCTGTGGCGTCATTGTGCTATTGGCGCTGAGTTCATTTCTTTTCCTTTCCCATTGGCTCAGGCAGAAAATGATTTCCTACCTGGAGGAAAACACAGAGTTTAAGGCTCATCTCGGACATCTTTCATTGGGGCTGAATTCTGCTACTGTGGCTTCTTTTGAACTTACCCCTAAGCTTGATAAAGAATCCTTTCAGCAGGAAAACGGGCATCAGAAAGATTGGGTGGTTACAAAAACAAATAACCTCAAATTTTCCGGTATAAACTGGTTTGACATCCTGGTGAAGAAAAGGATTGAGATAGAAAAGATGACCATCCATCACCCGGATATCTATATCTATAGGGACAATTCTTTACCTGATAAAAATCAATACAAAGCCCTGCCTGCAAAACTTCTCCGAAACACAGATCTTCGTTTCACCATAAAATCAATTGAATTAGCACAAGGAAAAATAACCTATGAAAAAAAAGAAGGGAAAAGTATTCCAACTGTGAGTATAGTCTTCAGCAATGTGCTGGCTTCGATTTCTTCTCTCAGCACGGATTCACTTTTTGTTGCTAAAAACCCGATGATGGAAGTAAATATTACGGCTGACATGCTGGAT
>DASXWI010000549.1:0-4345 GCA_036503755.1 Saprospiraceae bacterium
GTTGAAACATAGACTCCCGCACCGTCTCTACCTTCACCAGATGCTGCATCCGCATACCCTCGTTCGATAGAGAATCCATCCAATGTACTTGTTGAAGATACACGAACGACATTCTGGCTATTATCCGGATCCGTGGTTACATCTTGTTCGATGTCTCCTGACAAAATGCTAATGTTGGATGAAAGATTTCGCACACCCGTAGCTGAGTTATAGCCACCCATCACCACTACCGGAGTATTCAATGTAAATCGGAGTAATTGATTATTGTTGGTCAATCCAGTTCCTTCATCCGGATAATAGGTACCTGCAGCTACATAGATCGTGTCAACACAAGCGGTAGTCACCGCCAGCGCATCCTGCAGATATTTATAAGCCTGTGCCCATGTATCCCCGGTTTGAATACTGGTTGTGCCCACGTCTACATATTTGACCTGGCGATAATCAACCATTACATTATTGCCACAATTTGCAGGATTGCTTGTGCTCTGTGCGTGTACATAAGCTCCACCTGCGATATCATTGGCAGAAAGGATGCGCTTGTGTTCACCGGGACCAATACTGTAATGAAGCACTTCAGGAGCACTGATGACATGCCCAAGACAATTGGCATGCCCAAGTTCATGCAAGGCGATAGATTCAAAGTCAATTTCGGTTCCCGTGGGCAGGTCTGGTCCATACTCCCATGTCACCCCGGAGATTGCATCATTGAATACCAAATCAATTTCAACAATATCTATCGTGGGAGGTATTAAGGAGAGGCAATCATCAAAATAACTCAAAGTCTGTGCGCCAACTCCTGCAGGGATCTCAGCTCCATTATCAAACCGAACGACATTAATTCCATCCTGAAGCATAACATCAACTGCTGTGACATCGCCAACTATAAAATTGACTTCTGTGTTGCATCGCCAGGAGTTGAGTGCACGTTCAAAAGATTTTCTGGCAGGCACATTGCTATTAAGCTCTGTATGGTATCGAAAAGTATAACCTCCAATGCCGCTCATATTTCTAAGCTGGACTTTGAATAATGTGAGAGGAGGAACATTGTACTCTATGTTATATTGACTATACCCAATGGCTAAAGATTGTGAAGAAGTCGCTGACATAGCGCTGACCGTGACTCTCACTTGTCCTGAGCCAGCTTTATAAGGAACTTTAATTTGAATCTGGGTATTGGTCCATAAGACTGTATGAGCCGACGAAGCAACGGCCCAGGTTCCACCACCATCATCTGGATTTTTAAATTCAACTGTGCTGGTGCCCTGTACAGCTCCAAAACCAGAACCGTTAATTGTGAGGACGGAGAATGATCCAGAGGTAATCGTCAAGGGACTCATCGATGTAATGGTGGGCACCATACTAGACCTTGGCTTTACAGGTAATGAAAGTTCCTTTACCTGCTTATAACCCGCACCAGTTACATTCGTCAAAACGTCATACCATGCATCCAATTCAAATTGATCGAAATGACCGATAACCCTGTTGCTATTAAAATCATAACTTAATATGGATTGGCTGCTGGCATAAGCACGGTAAACTGTTTCTGAATATCGTAGTCCATCCTGCGGATCCTTGAAAGTAAATCGTTCCAGAAAAAAGGTTCCGGATTCTTCAACCTGAAGGCTGATACAGGGTGAAACTTCGATCCGCCTGCTCCCTACCTGACCTCCAGACTCTACAATATATAAGGTGGATTTCTCAAGTTCACCTTTAAAGATTTTAGTGACTTCAATTTGATACGTGGTGTAGATAAAATTTCCGGCAGCGGTGATGAAGGCATTTTTTTCTTTGACTACTCCTTCGACGATGAGATGACTATTAGCAGCTTGATGGTCCATTGACAGAGGTACCATCATACATTGAGCAGAAGTCTTGCCGGTTTGAAAAAGTGAAATAATCAGGAAACAAAAGAAGTGGGTAGGCAAAGCAATAGTTTGCCGCGGGGAGAGTTTGTGAGGCATTTCTTGGGTTGATTAAAGTGGTATTTAGCAAAACTACAATTTACCATTTGAAAAGTAAAACAAAGCTAAGGCGGAGGCTGAGGCGAAGGTGGAGGTGGGGGTGAAGGCTAAGGCTCAGGCTCAGGTGAAGATGAGGTGCCTTTCACTCCTACCACTTCCCAAACTTTAAGCTTTTCATTTTTGCCCTTCACGGCCACTGGTTCCCTTTCATTGGCATCCACAGCATGGAAAACCTTTGAATAAATTTGATCACTGACAAGGATGCTATTTGGTTTGTCTTTTGTAAGTGACTCAATCCTTTTGGCTGTATTGACCACATCCCCCGTAACGGAATAGGAAATCTTATCCTCACATCCCAGGTTACCAGTTACCACCGGACCACTATGAACACCTATACCAACACTAATGCATACCCCCAAAATTTCTTTCAATTCACGGTTGATCACTTCTACCTGCTGAATCATACCAATCGCGCAACAGACAGCACGTTCTTCACAATTAACAACTGGAACAGGAGCACCAAAAATGACGAAGACTTCATCCCCGATATATTGATTGATCACGCCCTGGTGTTTGCGGATCACATCATTCATACGCGAATAAAAAGTGTTTAACACGGTGACCACTTGCGAAGGTGTGAGTCGTTCGCTAACGGATGTAAAATCGCGAATGTCACAAAACAACAAGGCTACCTCTTTTTGCTCCCCTTCGAAGATCAGATCAGGATGCCCACTTAACGCTTTTTTTACAATCGACTCCGGCACATATTTAACAAACAGGTTTAAGGTTTGCTGCTGCGTCTGGGTTAGGTCGGACAACTTATTATTAATCTGTTCAATTTCCTGGAAGCGCTGGCGCTCCATATCATACATCCGGGCTTGCTCAATTACGATGGCCGCCTGGTTGGAAATGAGCGTGATGATTTGTTCATCTTCTTCCTTAAATAAATTGACCTGGTCACTCTCCACTGTCAGGACCCCGATCAATTCATCCTTGTTGAGCATAGGGATAGCGACCTGGCTCCTCGGTTTCTGCAATCCAGGCAATTTGATGAGGATTTCGTTTTCGGGATTTTCAATAGTCTCTCCTGCCATTACATACATGAGACTTAAATTGATATTTCCCATGCGGACCAATTTTTTTCTTTTGGCCGCAGTACCAATGACCCCTTTTCCTATTTCAACTTTGGCGCCAATTCCAGTAACATCATATCCATAACTTGCGACCACCTTGAGGAAATTTCCTTTGCCTCTCAATAAGATCATAGAATAATGAAAGCCAAAGTAATGATCAAGTTGCCTGAGGATCAAATTGAGAATCGCATCCAATTCCATTGAACCGCGGATCTGGGAGAAGATCTCGCCAAGAATATCAAGTTCCTTGTTTTTCCGGATTAATTTTTCATGTAGTTTCTCCAGGGATGGGGAGGAGCTAAGATTACCTTCTTCCATGATGTTTATGTTAGAGGTAATTGCATTCAGATGATCTTTTGAATATCCACCACTTTAAACACATACGCGGATAACAAATGAAATACATCTTCCATGCCTGTCATAGAGGCAATGGCTTCCAATTGCAAACTCATTTGGTCAAACAAATCACCTTCTGTTTCCTTATGGGAGAAGACAAGATCAAGTCTCCACATTTGAAAACTCTCCGGATGCACGATGCTCACGGCGACCTGTGGATTTTCATCGATGTTGCGGACCGACTTACTAAAAAACTGATGAGAGAGGGCTACATGATTATCATCGACATAATAGACCTGGGAGATATAATTGGTATTGGGGACACCTGCTTTCGAACAAGTGACGAGCGTAGAAGGGACAACTCCCTGCATCGCATCATGCATTTCCTCTGTGATAGTAGGTATCATTATGCAAATACTTTTTGACCTGTTCCAGCCTTAGGGGTTTGCTCAAAAATTTCCTCAACCTCCATTAACAATGTCATCATGGAAGTTCGTGGATATTTATACATCCCTTGATCAGGAAAACCAACTTTCACCAAAAGAACATTTATGTCTTTCAAGTAATCTGAAATCAATTGTAGTTCTTCATGATTAGATTGGAGCAAACTCACGCATTTTCCTTTAAACTGATAGCTTTCATAATTTTCCAGGGAGCACAGAATGACGGACACAAAGCCATTATCTTGTAAATTCTGGATGGTCCTGCCAGCTGACGGACCGTCTAAAAATAGCTTAATGTGCTGATCATCCACGAACCTTGATCCGAGGATCCGGGCATATTCAGGTTTTAAATCAGCCCCCCTGGTACCCATGTTCATGCCATGTGGACCATTTACATAGAGTTTAAGCTTGTCGGGTATTTGCATTTAGCGGATAATCCTGGTCATTAGTTCCTCAGGACTTTGTACAAATA
>DASXWI010000550.1:0-3733 GCA_036503755.1 Saprospiraceae bacterium
AGTTCAAAATTTGCAAAGAAGAAAATTTTATTCTTAACAATCGGACCTCCAATACTGAAACCTGTAATAAGTGAGCTAAGGTCACCTCGTGTGACTTCGGTATCATCTACTTTGGTGCCAAGCATGTCTTTATTACGGAAATATCCAAAAACAGTCCCGTGAAATTCATTGGTTCCTGATTTGGTGACAGCATCAATGGAAGCACCTGTAAAACCTGATTGAGAAACATCATAAGGAGCTATTGCAACAGTGATTTGCTCAAGTGCATCAAGAGAAACTGGTTGTGCATCGGTTTGCCCACCAGGTGTTGCTGCGTCAAGTCCAAAAGGGTTATTGAAAATGGCACCGTCCAGGGAGTAATTGTTGTACTGGTCGTTTCTTCCGGCAAATGAACCACCTTCTGCAGCCATTGGATTGAGACGTGTCATGTCCGCTGCAGACCTTGTGATGGTCGGCATGTTCCGGAGTTGTTCATTGGTAATGAAAGTTGCCGCACCTGTCCGGTCATTGTTGATAATATCGGTCCCAGAAGCCACTACCTCAATTTCACCAAGTGCAGTAGCCGCTTCTTTGAGCGTTTCATCTTGACGTAGTTTTTCACCCAATTTCAGGTAAATACCTCCGATAGTTTTCTTCTCATACCCAACAAAGCTTACATCCAGGGTGTAAGGTCCACCGACCCGCATATTTGGAATCGTATATCCACCATCATCCCTGGTGATTACACCGTAAATGGTACCTGATGGTGTATGTGTAGCCAGGACATTTGCCCCGGGTAGTGGTTGTTTGGAAGATTCATCCATGATATAACCCGTCATGGCGGATGTGGTGACCTGAGCCTGCAAAGAGAAAAAAAGGCAAAGAATCCCCAAACAAAGGAGTAGTTGTTTTTTCATTGATTTTGTTTTTGAACGTGTAAAAGGAGAGAAACCTAATTGTATACACAAGATAAAATAATTCACCATTAAGCGAAAAAAGGAAATATAAACCGGGCTGATTTATATCATTTTACATATGCGAACCCCTTACTGCCTGAGCATCAATTGACAAGCAGCAAAAAATCACGCAAGAGTAACTACAGACTTATTTTTTTTTAGGAACGGGATCATGGCCGTGGCCTCCCCAGGGATGACAGCGACCGATTCGACGGATTCCCAACCAGATTCCTTTCACAGGACCCCACTCTTCGATGGCATCAACCATATATTGGCTGCATGAAGGTGTAAATCTGCAATTGGCACCCAACATGGGAGAAAGGGTATATTGGTAAAGCTTGATCGGAAGGATGAATAGTTTCTTGAACATGGCTAGAACGTATAATTCCAGGTGGAGTTTCCGGGTTGAAAAATAGTATACGCCTTGTGGGATTCATCCATTCGGATATCCATGATGTTTCGCTGGTCATCATAAATCTCAAGAAGTACATCATTGGAGATAGTACATTTCCTGGCTTGGAAAAGATCTGCAGGAAACTGGAAGTAACACCATACAGCCTGGTAATCCTCTGAAACCTCTTTCCCCAAAAATTCAGGGGTCAGCTTGGCTCCATCAACAGTAATTTTGAAATGCTTGTTGATATAATCAGCGATCCTGGTATTCGCGTCCTTGGTTTCCTTTTCTGTACCGATATAAAGTCCGGACACGCCTTGCTTGCTTAAAGCGAGTTCAAGGTCATCAATAAAAACTTTCAGGGAAATTTCGAAAGCGTCAGAATCTTCATTCCATCTCAACTCACATAGGCTGACATGGATGTCATGGATGACAGGAGAAGAAGCCCGGGAAGGAAGGCTGATGAAAAGGAAACACAATAAGTACCCACTTATCATCAACCATCCTATACGACGTCGGGCATGAACCATTAATACCTGTAGTATTCAGGCTTAAAGGGTCCTTCGGGAGTGACACCGATATACGAAGCCTGATCCTTAGTCAAGGTGTCAAGTTGTACACCGAGTTTGTCAAGGTGTAACCTGGCCACGAGTTCATCAAGATGTTTTGGCAATACGTATACCTTGTTATCGTATTGATCACCCTTGGTCCAGAGTTCAAGCTGGGCAAGAGTCTGATTTGTAAAAGAAGTGGACATCACGAAAGATGGATGGCCCATGGCGCAACCAAGATTTACAAGGCGACCTTCAGCCAACAGCAGTATATCCTTTCCGTTAACGTTGTATTTGTCAACCTGAGGTTTGATTTCCACTTTGGTTATACCAGGATGTGTGTTCAACCACGCTACATCGATTTCATTATCAAAGTGACCGATATTGGCAACGATTGTTTTATCCTTCATGAGCAGAAAATGCTCAGCGGTCAAAATATCTTTGCAACCTGTAGCTGTCACAACGATATCAGCTTCTGGTACCGCATCTACCATGCGCTTAACTTCAAAGCCTTCCATAGCAGCCTGTAAAGCACAGATCGGATCGATTTCAGTAACAATTACACGGCAACCTGCAGAGCGCAAAGAGGCTGCTGATCCCTTTCCAACATCACCATAACCAGCCACGACAGCAACTTTTCCAGCCATCATGATATCTGTAGCACGACGGATAGCATCAACACAACTTTCACGGCAACCGTACTTGTTGTCAAATTTTGATTTTGTGACAGAGTCATTGACATTGATCGCAGGTAAAGTCAATGTACCATTCTTTTCTCTTTCGTAGAGGCGTAATACCCCTGTAGTAGTTTCTTCTGTGATTCCACGAACAGCGGCTGAGAGTTCAGGATATTTATCAAGGACGATATTGGTGAGGTCACCACCATCATCAAGGATCATATTGAGTGGTTGGCCATCGCTGAACGCAAACAAAGTCTGCTCGATGCACCAGTCATATTCTTCGAGGGACATTCCCTTCCAGGCGTATACTGGGATTCCGGCAGCTGCAATAGCCGCGGCAGCATGATCCTGCGTTGAAAAGATATTGCATGATGACCAGGTCACTTCTGCACCAAGTTCCACCAGGGTCTCGATAAGGACCGCGGTTTGAATGGTCATGTGGAGGCAACCGGCGATTCGAGCACCTTGAAGAGGCTTTGTCTGCTTGTATTGAGCCCTTAAGGCCATCAAACCAGGCATTTCAGCTTCTGCCAGTTCAATCTCCATCCGGCCCCAATTAGCCAGGTTGATATCTTTTACTTTGTATTTGAGTTGTTGGTCGACCATTTGATCCTGCATGATAGATAAGTTTTGCTATTTAGGTTTTATCAAAAACGGTGCAAAGATACCTATTGTTCTTCTGGAATAGCCTATTTTGCTCAAATTGAAACATATTGTTCTCATTTATAAGCTATAACGATGGAGAAAATCTATACAGATAAGGCCCCAATCCCGGCCGGACATTATAGCCAGGCAATCGTCCATAATGGATTGATTTTCGTGGCAGGGCAACTTCCAATAGACCCGGTAAATCGTAAAATAACTGAAGGAGGAATTGAGCCTCAGGCCAGACAAGTTATTGACAATATCGCGGCCATTCTGGAAGCTGCCGGATCAGGATTAGATAAGGTCCTTAAATCCACGATTTATATCCCTGATAGTTCCTATTGGCCTGAAATCAACAGGGTGTATGCAGAATGCTTTGGAGACCATAAGCCAGCCAGGGCAGTGATACCCTGTGGTGAGCTGCATTATGGTGTGCTGTTGGAGATGGAAGTGATTGCAATTCAATGAATAGAAAAAGGAAAGTGAACGGGCAGGACGCGTCCTGCCCGTTCACTTTCCTTTTTCTAT
>DASXWI010000551.1:0-3283 GCA_036503755.1 Saprospiraceae bacterium
ACTTTGCACCCATCCTTAAAGGAAGGAAAAGACTTTCTGTAGAATTTGGCGGAGAGAACCAGGAAGAGCTCGATATCGAATTCTGGTACATTACAGGAACACCTGAAAGAGATGTATTGGACATCCAGAACATCTGGCCACAAGGGCGTGGATATTTTAATGAAATACAATCTGATACTCGTTTTGAGCCAAGGCAAGTGCCGCTGATGCCTTTCGCCACTCACTACAAGGTTCGGTCCGCCATTACCGGTCATGAGCAAAACGGGGAATTTGTTTCTCGTCAGCATTATCTGAATGTGAAAGGTGGCACGCAGGAATTTCTTTTTAATGTTTGGAAAGAGTGCAGCAGGAATCCGATATATCCGCAAGGTGGTACATGGGTTTTTGATCGTGCAGGTTGGTGTCCCGGTATGGCGACAGATGTTCATGAATTTTCGCTGGATGAATATGTGCAACCTGGTGAGGTTATTGAATTTGATTATGGTGTGAATGGACCGACGATGACTGCAGCTAATTACCTGGTCAATAATCTGTTGGTGACGTATGGTGCAAATAATTTTGACCTGGATGCTTCTCTTGAAGCTGTCATTCGCCCTAACAATACACATGTAGAATATGCTCGTCTCAATCCGGCTTGCAATACGCCTACCATTATGGTCAAGAATAGCGGTAATCAATTGATAGAGTCATTAAATATCAGTTATGGAACTGCTCCATGGAATATTCAAACCTATTATTGGACCGGATCTATTGATCCGCAAGCCAGGGAGGAAATTGTTTTGCCTCAGCCACCTCCTGGTTTCTGGCAGGAAGGTGGGATTTTCACGGTAACCATCGATAAGGCTAATGATGTTGAAGATGGAAACGATGAAAACAATATTATGCAATCGACCTTTGACCAGGCAGCTGTTTATAATTATGCTGATCCTGTCCAATTGCGTTTACAAACCAACAATACGGGAAGTGATTATTTCTATACTGTCAAAAACGATGCTGGATCAATAGTGCTACTTCGGAACAATTTGGCCAATAACACCGTGTACACAGATGATTTAATTTTCCCTGCAGGATGTTATTCCCTTGATTTCAGAGATTCCGGACAGGATGGTCTAGCCTTTTGGTTTTTTCCTGAAAATGGAAATGGTAGTCTCCGGATCCAACGCAAACTGCAGTCTGGTGGTGCTATCCCGGTGTATTCTTTCAATCCTGATTTTGGTGGTGGTGTGCGATATGATTTTCATCTCGGTGCACTCATTTCGGCTACTGAAGAAACAGATCAGGGGTATCAACTCTTCAGCACTTATCCCAATCCGGCGATGGATGAGTTGAAAATCGACCTCTTTGGATTTGAAGGAAATGAACTCACGTTCCGATTAGTTGATCTGGCAGGAAAAATCTTACTCGACAAAACATATCGATGTGAATCAGGGAATGAAACTACTGAAATCGATTTAAGTAAGTTGGCTCCAGGAATGTATGTGCTGCATGGAACGGATGGAAAGAGGAATTGGGTGAGGGAAGTGGTGAAAATGAATTAAATAAGCTATCAGCTGTCAGCTATCAGCTATCAGTGGAATTTATAAATTTGCTTGCGCAGTCTGATTAGATTCCATCTAATAGTGCATGAGGACTAACGTCTCACGATTCATCGCTCACTATTTCATTGAATTCTCCTAATTTAGGATACTAAACTCGACTCCGATGAAATCACCAAAAATTACCTTCATTCTATTGATAGCAATTTGCTCATGTACTTTTATTATCGTCAATGCTCAATCTATAACTGATCTTGATGGGACTGTTTATCAAACTATAAAAATCGGTAATCAGACATGGATGCAGCAAAATCTCAATGTCAGTCAATTCAGAAATGGGGATCGTATTCCTGAAGTAAAAACAGATGAAGAATGGGAAAAGGCAGGTCTTGAGCGAAAGCCTGCCTGGTGTTATTACGAATCTAATTCCGATCATGGTAAACTATATGGCAAGTTGTACAACTGGTATGCTGTAAATGATAAAAGAGGATTAGCTCCAAAAGGGTGGCACATACCTTCTGATGCGGAATGGAAAACCTTAGCCACTTTTCTCGGAGGTAATGATCTGGCAGGAAAAAAACTTAAAGAGAAAGGCACCGCCCACTGGAAAAGCCCAAATAAAGATGCAACCAATGAAAGTGGTTTTACGGGTCTGCCTGGCGGACTCAATTACAGTTTCGGAAGTTTTGTCAGCTTGGGCAATGTCGGCTATTGGTGGACATCCGATGAAAATGGTGAAGAAACAGCTAACCTTTATTCCTTAAGTTATGAAGACAATATTCTAACTGATTTATTCCTAAATAAAGGCGTAGGCATATCCGTGAGATGTATCAAGGATTAAACACAATTTAGCTTCCAGCTACCAGCCTCCAGCTTCCAGAAGTTCTCAATAAAATTCTCGCGCAAAGACGCCAAGACGCAACGTTTTGATCCGGCTATCTCACACCTCATGACTCACGACTGACGTCTCACGATTCCCACTCACCGCTCACAATAACTTTTCACTCTTCACTCTTCATTTTTCATTTACTTTTGCCTTCCCATGACGGACCTGGAGCGGCTCCTAGACCTATACAGTCAGGATGCCACTGTAAAATTGCTTCAACAGGCCCTGCTGGCAGACCAGTCACCTACGATAGGGGTGTCCGGATTAGCCGGCAGCGGGAAATCTTTTGCCCTATCCGGACTGATGCTCAATGGCTGCGGCCCCTGGCTGGTGATAGCACCTGACAAAGAAGCCGCCGCTTATATTCAAAATACCATCGCCGCTCTCCTTCCTGACGCTGACATTCTCTTCATCCCTGACAGCTTCAAACGCCCCGGTCTTATTGAGGAAATTATCTCCAGCCAGGTCATGGAACGGACAGAAGCGGTCAATAAATTATTCAACAACGCGACAACCGGCTATCAGAAAGCTTCAATGGTAGCCGTAACCTACCCTGAGGCTTTGGTAGAATCGGTGATCTCTCCTTCTTCAGTTTCAAAGCAGCAAATTCAAATTAAAAAAGGGGAAGATCTCGGTGTAGAAGGTTTGCTTTCCTTGTTGGTGGATATTGGTTTTGACCGCGTTGATTTTGTTTACGAACCCGGTCAGTTTTCGATCAGGGGCGGGATCATCGATATTTTCTCCTTCGGAAATGAATGGCCATTTCGTATCGAACTTTTCGATGAAGAAGTAGAAAGTATCAGGTTGTTTGATCCGTTGACCCAACTTTCTCAGCGCAACCTGTCACTAGTCAACATCATTC
>DASXWI010000552.1:0-1925 GCA_036503755.1 Saprospiraceae bacterium
AGTAAAAAGGAGGCAACACGGAGTATACGGAGGTGTAATTCAATGTCTTCCTTTAAACTCAGTCTCCATCTTAGCCTTAGCCTTTCCCAATTCACTGCTCACTGCTAACTACTCACTGCTCACTGCTAACTTCAATTTCCACAGTCCATCAATCATCGCCTTCACCTTAATGCTGTGATCCAGAAAAGTCATCTCACTAATCACAATTGATCTGACCTGCACACTTGCGAAACCTCCATTTTTAATTGGAATACTAATTCCTTCCTCAAGAATATTGTTTAATTGCTGAATGTAAAGTTGGTTGACTGATTCTTCGATTTTCTTATCGATTTTGGCACCCATAAAGGTTGTGGCAAACCAACCTGCACTTTTCAGGAGGATATTTTTGCTGATCAACTTGATATCAATTTCTTCCAGAAGTATTTTCTGATTTTCCACATCCCACACTGGCAGGCAAGTCACTTTTACAGCCGAACCTTCTTTCTCTTGAATATCCGCTTGCAGTATAACTTTTCCTTCCCCCAAATCAATCCTGAGGTTGTCCAGACTGTATTGTTCGCTTACCTGAATGCTTAACTGTTGTTTTGCCAGGATTTGATCGATCCAGGATGCTTCAACATGTACTTCAATCTGAAGGCAGGAACAATCAGCATCGTTCAATGGAGAAAATGGCTGTTTCACACTTTATTGTCTATTTTTCAAGCCAAATTTATGATTAACGTGTATACCATCTTAAGAATATTATCCATTGCCTGTTTGATCTGCATGACAACCATCTCAGCAAGCGGTCAGAAAAACAAGAAATCAAACACCAACAACACCTACACCCCAGTGGATACCAGCTTGTTTGTTGGTTTAGAATATCGCAATATCGGTCCTTTCAGAGGAGGACGCTCGGCCACGGTTACTGGTGTACATGGCAAACCCAATCTTTATTATTTCGGATCAACCGGTGGTGGCGTATGGAAAACGCTGGATGGTGGACAAACATGGAAGAATATCTCCGATGGTTTTTTTGGAGGAAGTATAGGTGCTGTTGAAGTTGCACCCTCTGACAACAATGTCATTTATGTCGGAGGTGGCGAACAAACAGTGAGGGGAAATGTGTCGTATGGATACGGCATGTACCGAACCACCGATGCAGGAGAAACGTGGCAGCACATTGGTCTCGATAGTGCATATCATATACCGAGGATCAGGGTTCATCCAGACAATCCGGACATTGTTTATGCCGCTGTACTAGGCGATCTTTTCAAAGACACCAAGACAAGAGGAATTTATAAATCTGTCGATGGAGGGAAAACATGGAAGCAAACACTCTTTGCAAACTCAAGAGCTGGTGCGATTGACCTGATCATTGATCCCAACAATTCACGCATCCTGTATGCCTCTACCTGGCGAGTACAACGAAAGCCGTATGAATTGAGCAGCGGTGGTGAAGGCTCTGCACTATGGAAAAGCAAAGACGGTGGAGAAACATGGGAGAACATTTCTAAAAATAAAGGTCTTCCCAAAGGAACGTGGGGAATATCCGGCATTACTGTCAGTCCTGCCAACAGCAATCGATTATGGGCCATCATCGAGCATGAAGATGGTGGTGTATTCAGATCCAATGATGCCGGAAAGACCTGGGAAAAAACGAACAGTGACCGAAACCTGCGTCAACGGGCATGGTATTATACAAGAATATATGCAGACCCTAAATCCGAAGACATTTTGTATGTCGTCAATGTTGCCTATCACAAATCAAAAGATGGTGGAAAAACGTTTACCTCTCATTATGCGAATCATGGGGATCATCATGACCTGTGGATCGATCCTGACAATCCTGATCGGATGATCATCGGAGATGATGGCGGAGCGCAAGTTAGTTTTGACGGCGGCGTACATTGGTCAACCTATCACAATCAGCCGACAGCGCAATT
>DASXWI010000553.1:0-2276 GCA_036503755.1 Saprospiraceae bacterium
GAATTTCTGACCTCAGTCGATAATTATTTAATTTTCAACGCCTGGCCAGGAAACGATCGGGGCATTTTCAGATCCAATGGTACACAAGCTGGTACAACACTAATCAAGGAATTCCCATCCCAGCGCATTGTGTTTATGAAAGAGTTGAATAGTAGTACTGTTATTTTTATCACCGAAAATTTTGCGAATGATTCCACCTACTTGTGGGCTACGGATGGGACAACCAATGGTACCGTCAACCTTGGCGCATATGAAATAAAACCTGATTTTCTCAGGTTTAGTTATTTCAACAACAGCATTTTATTCACAGAGAAGAGTACAAATTTCAATTATTTCCCACCGGTGATCACGGATGGTACTCTCGAAGGCACCATGCTGGTGACTGACTTTATTAATGGAATTCTGGCTGATGATATATCCAATGTCACTTCTGCAGTAGGTACTACGGATTTTATTTTTGTGAATACTCCAGATGGCAATAAAATATTTGATGGCGCATCGGTAGATAACTTCAATATTGGCGGTGACTTTATTCATGGGTTCAAGCTTGGACAGTATCATGTTGTTTTTTCAACATATTATGTTGCCTTATATGATAGTTCAGATGATTCAGGCGTTGAATTGTTTGTTGAACCATATTACTTCTCTGAACCCATAGCCAATGATCAGTATGTCTTTTTCCACAATATTGATGGTTATGTATACAGAACAGACGGTACTCCTGCAAGTACTAAGAAGATAAGTGCATCGACGATTGGTTCTTCAAATTATAGTCCTTATTTATTCGCAACACCTGATGTCCTTCTCTATAGTTCTAATCAAACGAATGTGGAATTAAGGATAATTGATTTGGATTCAGAAGTGGATTCCTTGTTCAGCTCGATCTGGCTCAATGGTGGGCAAATCATTGATCCTTATGTGTTCGAAGCTGGTGGAAATATCGTTTATGCCAAAAATACCTCAGCAGAAGGCAGGGAATATTGGGTATACGACCCCCTACAAACAGGAGTCAGAGACCTACTGGATGCAAACCAGATTAGCCTTTCACCTAATCCAGCTGAAAATGAACTGATCATTTCCTTTGGTGATGAAATGCCTGCAAATTCCAGTTTGTCTATTTACAATGCAAAGGGACAGATTGTTTGGAATTCTCCAATATCCTCTGGCAGGCTGTTAGTGGATATTTCAGGATATAGTTCCGGTCAATATTTTATCCAACTTCAGACAAATAAGGGAAATCAATACGGAGGAACGTTCGTGAAAAAGTAGCGTAACTCAACCTGGGTTCATTTTGAATAAGGAATAAAGAATAAGGAATAGGGAATAGGGAATAAGGAATAAGGAATAAGGAAGTACTGCCAGGATACAAAGCTTCCTTTGAATCAATACCCAATTCCCAATTAAAAGGGAAAAGTATTATACAGCATTCAGGCAAGTTTTGAAGTGCTCCTTGCTCCCTGCCCTTGCTCTTTTTCTGGAAAATCCGTAGTTTAGAACATCGTTTACGCCGTCAAACCACCGCACCCATGAAACATATTCTACTTTCCACCATTTTTTGCATTAGTTGCTTGTTGAATCTAAATGCGCAGCAATGCTCAGAGTTTCCGATTGAAATTACTTCACAGGAGCAAATTGACAATTTCACTACAACCTATCCTGGTTGTGATCACACCCAAACGTTGCGGATCGAAGGCAATGACATAACTAATCTACTCGGGCTGGAAGTGATCAAGTCTGTTGGTGAATTGACCATCGTGAATGCTCCAAACCTGACCTCGTTGGAAGGGATGCATGAATTGAATTATGCTGTTAACCTGGTCATTCAGCATACTGGCATCACGAGTCTTGATGGGTTGCGAAACCTTGATACTATCTATTTTGTAGGTGCAATCAATGGTAATGATCAACTAGTTGATCTTTCCGGTCTGGAAGAATTGGAATTTGCCTTTGCACTTCAACTTTCAGACAACCAAAAAATGGAAAACTTGCAAGGGTTAACTACGCTTGCTGAAGTACAAAATCTAATGATTGAATACAATCCATTGCTGGTGAATTTTACTGGTATACCCGCATTAAAGAAGCTGGATGGATTATACGTTGGAAATAATGACAATCTCCAGGATTTTGCAGGGCTGGAAAACATTAAAAGAATGAGAGTTGGTTTTGAAATAATTGAAAATCCAAAACTGACTTCCTTTCATGGCCTGGATGCATTAACCTATGTGGGTAAAGATATCCTGATTGAAAATAATCCCTTGTTACCGAATATGGCAGGG
>DASXWI010000554.1:0-1925 GCA_036503755.1 Saprospiraceae bacterium
AGGGTATAGTAATAGAGCCCTTCCGGAAGATTGACACCATCAAACGTAAAACTGTGGTTTCCTTTTTCCAGCGTTCCATTATGCAGTAAAGCAACAACCTGTCCCATGTGATTGAAAACGTATAGAGAAACATTTTCTTTCAAACTCAATCCAAATTGAATCGTAGTTAAACCATCAAATGGATTAGGCTGAGTTGTGATCTCACTAATTCTTTGGACATCCTCATCAGAAAGAGTCGAAGTTGCATCAATAGGTTGATCACCAAATACAATAGTTTCCGACTCTTCAGGCCTGCCTGTAAAATTCTGTGGTGGGCCACTGCTTCGAACCTGGATTTTGCCTCCATCTATGATTTGAGCAACTGTTCCTGATCCCTGCCAGTAACTGGAAAATAAAAGTCCGCCGCCATTTCCTCCGGCTACGAGTGTTACTGCAATCTTATCCAGTGATCCATTATCCTCAATGGTGGATTCCCATGCATTCATGGCGAGGCTTAGATTTCCTCCCAGGGATATCGGATTTGCAGGGTTTGTTATATCAGTCAGATTTGCTTTAGTGCTGATGATCGCTTTCCGGTAATTCGGATCGTTTTCATCTACGGCCATGGAATTGATCTTGTTGCTCTTGATCTGATAAGTCTTCCATACACCGGATACCAGTTTCCGGAAGATAATATTGATCTTTCCCTGGAGATTGTGGCCACTTGGATTCCATTTCATATTGAATCCAAAATTCATCTTCGAGCCGAAAGTTCCGGCATACGTACCAGCGGAATTTTCAAGAACAAGGTGTCCTCCACCGGTTACGAATTCGTTACCTGGCAACGCGAGGGTGACGAGGGTGGCTTCTTCAGTGCTACCTGTATAGTAATTGGTTGCCTCAGCCCACACTTCGAAAGTATGTCCCCCTGTTGAGAAATCACTGCCTTGCAGACAATAATCAAAGTCCGTAATCGCAATACCTTGTTGTTCATTGTCGGGATTGACCAATCCAACGGGTAGATCAGGATCACCTAACACGTCACCGCCAAGGACGAGATCATAAAAAGTGACCAGGGCATTTCTGATATCTCCCCTGCATCCATCCGGGGTATCGTCATCATCTTCAACATACCCTGTAAGGGTTACTGTACCATTACAATCAGTTGGAGATGGGGTAGAGAAGTATTCCTGGCCGTTATACTCCACAAAGGCGTCTTCCTGTGTAATCTCCAATTCGACATCTTCTGGTTGAGCAACGTCAAAATCAGGATTGATTCCATTGATGATTGCAGATACCGTTTTTGTTCCTGGAGCCATCTGTCCATCAATACCTTCAAGAAGACATTCTTCAAGTGTGGCTACGAGATCAGAACCATCATGAACAAATAGCGCTGTGCCCATTTCCTGATCCCCGACATAAAATGTGGCTGAGGTAGCTGCATCGGTGCAAGTTGTCCAACCATCAGTAATAGTCACGGTAAACGTCACTTCGTCGCTGTACTGTTGTGATGTAGGATCTATAGATAATGTGGATGTCGTTGGGGCATTTTCCACGGTTACAATAGCGGTGCATGATGATGAATTGTCACATTCGTCAGTTACCGTAAGTGTCACGATGTTTTCACCAACGTCATCACAGTCAAACGAAGCTGGGGATGCTACAAGAGATACTTCGCTGCACGCATCGCTTGAACCTGCATCTATATCTTCTCCATCGATGGAAGCATTTCCATCACTGTCTAATATGATGGTGATGTTTTGGCAGAGGGCGGTGGGGTTAGTATCATCGACAATCGTAAAGGAAGCTGTTGTTTCACTGAAATTACCGCAATTATCGGTTGCGCGGAATGTTACTTCCACAGCACCTGTTGCTCCGCATGGATTGCTTAATACAGCAGGGTCAGGGGAGTAGGACCAAACTACATCGCTGCAAACATCAGAAGC
>DASXWI010000555.1:0-1712 GCA_036503755.1 Saprospiraceae bacterium
ATACTTTATTTCTGCAAATTGCTTCCGTGATTGTCTTTTCTACAAAAGGATTATGGGCAAGAGTAACATTGAGTATACTATCGCATCCATTAGATGCTCCACCAGGAATTGGTATCGCATAAGTGCCTGGTTGAGTTAAAATATTTCCTTCTATAAAGAGGGTATCATTTTCGCAAACGGAAGCGCTGAGGGCTCCAAATTCAGTACCATCTGGTCTAAGGTCTACGACAAGCGTATCCTGACAATCATTGGATCCTTTAACCATGATTGTATGAATACCTGCCGGTAGCCCTGAAAATACATTGTTTGATCCGAATGCACCATTATTCAATGAGTACATATATGGTGGTAATCCACCTGTGGCACTTGCTGTGATGCTACCGTTATTTACGCCACAATCAGGATTGTTAGGATTCACACTTAGATTTGGAGCCGGTTTTGGTAAAACCACAGCAGTGCCTGTATCCTCACATCCCCATTGATCCCTAACAGTAACTGTATACGTACCTGGCAGAACATTATTGAATATGCCCGAATCCTGGAAAAACGGCAATTGAATTGAATAAGAAAGATCCCCTATTCCAACTGCTGTAACTACCACTTGTCCGTCTTCCTGTCCACACTCTAGATCCGGAATAAGAATGTTAGTGATGACAGGAGGTCCAATTTCCCATAGGAATTCTTCTTCAACATAAATACATCCATTAGCGTCCTTGATCGCGACCATGTAATCATCTGATGGTAAATCACAAAACTCAGATGCTTGACCAAATGGCTCTCCTCCAGTTATGGAATACGTGTATGGTGGTCGACCGCCGGAACCATCCAAAATGATACATCCATCTGCCTGCCCACAATGTGCAGGAGTAGGATAAACATCCAAATCAGGTCCCTCAGATGGACCTATCGACACTTGCTCCTGAGCAGGACATCCATTTTCATCCCGTATCTGAACAACATAATCTCCAGCAGGCAGTTCAGTGAATATCGGCGAATCCTGCCAGTTAATTCCATCGATAGAATATTCAAGAATACCCATACCTCCACTCGCCTCAACAGTGATTGTCCCGTTTGGATCACCACAAGTTGTGGCAGTAAATTCAACATCGTCAATCTGAGGTCCATCAAGAGTATTTATTATCACTTGCTGTATCGTTAAGCAACCATTCTGATCTCTTACACAAATGGTATAATTTCCTGCTGGAAGATGTTCAAATACATTTGTAGAAACATAATTGATACAATTAATAGAATACATCAGTGTTGAATTGCCTTCAGCTAAGATGGTTATTGATCCCTCATCAATTCCACATGGAGTTGGCTCCATGATGATATCATTTATTTCTGGCGCTCCTATATCCAGGATCGTTGCCATCGCTTCGTCCGGACAGCCTGCATCATCTCTTACATGTACTGTATAAGCACCCGCTGGTAATCCGACGAATATGGGTGAATCCTGCCAAATGATTCCATCAAGAGAATATTCAAGTCCACCTGTTCCTCCACTAGCTTGTACAGTTAATGATCCATCAGCATTTCCGCATGTCGCATCTTCAATCACAACCACATCAATCACAGGTGCATTATTTGCATTAACAGCTACCTGTAAAGTGTCCATGCATTCTGAAGCATCCTTCAAGTATATATTATATAAGCCAGCACCTAATCCCGGGAATAAGCCTGAGAAGCCAAAATTGATTCCATCAATCGAG
>DASXWI010000556.1:0-1969 GCA_036503755.1 Saprospiraceae bacterium
CTCACTTCCTTTAATGCTCACACGTTTCTTCCGTGGTCACAACAAGAAAGACAAGCAGGTAAAATCAATACCGATGCTTTTGTATTTAGAGATGTTTTCAGACGCACAAGTCCAAACATGCGTCTTCCAAAGGTAACTGCATCTTTTCCTTATGCAGCCTCAGGAAGCAAAGGTCAGTCACTGGTTTCCTTCAGAGATGGAGGAGACTTGATCACTTTTTATTCATCAGGTAAAGGTTCTTTTAGTGTGATGTCTACTTCCCTTGATGAAAAAATAAATGACCTTGCCTTGCAGCCTGAAATATTTGTGCCGTTGCTTTACAAACTAACTTTATACTCAGCAGATTTTCCAAGAATGGCCTACACGATTGGTGTAGATCACCTGATACCTATTGACAAAACGTTACTTCGTCTTGACAAAGAAACTTTGGTAAAAGGACCTGCTGAATTTATTCCAGGCCTCTCCCCTATGGGCTCAAGTTTACTTGTGGACATCCAGGGCCAGGTTAGATCTTCTGGTGTTTATGCAATTATCCAGGAAGAAAAACTGGCCGCTATGCTTGCCTTCAATTATGACAGAAAGGAATCTGATCTATCGGTCTATGATTTAAGCACGCTACAGGATAGTACAAGTTTCAAAGTTTGGGAAGAACCGGAAGAAACTAACCTAACCCAACTCATAGAATCCAACAGACAAGGAAAGCAACTCTGGAGATGGTGTTTGATCCTGGGTTTATTTTTTATTGCCATGGAGATTGCGTTGATCAGGCTGTGGAAGGCTTAGAGCAGAGGGCATGGGGCATGGGGCATAGGGTAAGTGAAGAGTGAAAAGTGAAGAGTGAAAAGTGAAGAGTGAAAAATGAAGAGTGTATTATGATAAGGGTGAATTCCAATGAACAAAGATCAATTATCACACAATCACCACATCACTAAATCACCACATTAATTTGGACCCTGATAGCTGAGAGCTGAGAGCAGATAGCTAGTTTAGAGATATTTTAGCAAGAGCAACTGGAAACAATGAAAGTATTAATCAAAAAGGCAACCATTCTTCAGCCTGGTCAGGAAGACCTGGTCAAGAAGGATGTATTGATTGAAGATGGTATCATCACCAATATCGCCAAGCAGATCACAGAAGCTGACGCAACGGTGATTGAGTCCGGTAATCTTCATATTTCTCCAGGATGGATGGACATAGGTGCTCAGCCTGGCCAGCCTGGATATGAATACAGGGAGACCATTGCTTCCTTAAGTAATACAGCCCGTGCAGGCGGATATACTTCCATTGCTCCATTTCCAAGAACAAATCCTCCGATTCAAAGCCGGATTGAAGTTGAATACCTTCTACAGTTTAACGAATCCATGCCAGTGCGTATAGTCCCTATTGGGGCTGTTTCCCAGGACCTGGGCGGTAAAGATTTGACAGAGATTATTGACATGGTTCATGCCGGTGCAGCAGCCTTCACAGATGGCAGAAAGAATCCTTTGGAATCAGGATTGTTGTCCAGGGCGCTGGAATATGTTATCCCTTTTCAATCGCTTATCATTGATTTTCCACTTGATCGGAACATCACGGCTGACGGACAGATGCATGAAGGGAAAATGAGCACCTCTTTAGGCCTGACAGGTATCCCATCCGTCGGTGAAGAAATTACTGTTCTGCGGGATATACAATTGGCCGATTACACAAATTCACGCCTGCATTTCCATGCCATTTCCGCAGCAGCCTCCATTCCTCATATTCAGAAAGCAAAGGCTGAGAAATTGATGGTTACTTGTGATGTAGCAGCGATGCATCTGTTGCTGGAAGATAAAGACGTTGGAGATTTCAACAGTCATCTGAAAGTCCTGCCACCATTGCGCGAATCAAAAGATCGAAAAGCATTAATCAAAGGATTACGTGATGGTGTGATCGACCACATTTCTTCAATCCACACACCTATGGAAGTGGAAACCAAAGAGTGTGAGTT
>DASXWI010000557.1:0-3687 GCA_036503755.1 Saprospiraceae bacterium
CTGTTCCGATCAACGGCTTTATTAAACTTCTTTTTGGAGGCTGAAAACATCACTTGTACTGGAAAAGGCATTGAATCTGGTTCTTTTATTTCCAGCCAAACCAACCTAACCGGGAATTTGGCAAGGCTCTGGCCTCCTTCAAATAGTTTATCAATGGCCTTTAAGGAGGAGAGTCGTTCTGTCTTGGTCAAGGTGAATCGAACCATATTCAAAGATAACATAGCTCCCCAGTGTCTTTGGGATTGTAAAAATTAAGAACGGAAGGAATCTTGAAAAGGGACAAAAAAAAATCCTCCAACTCATGTTGAAGGATTTCATATATATTTTATTATTAATATCTACTTTCCTGGAAAAGAGAAAGTAAAAATTATTTTATGCGCATTGCATCGGAAACCGTCAGTTTGTGACGGCCGCGGGCACGGCGTGCAGAAAGCACTTTACGCCCAGCCTTTGAGCTCATACGTGAACGAAAACCGTGTTTGTTCACTCTCTTCCTTCTGGATGGCTGAAATGTCCTTTTCATCGCTTATTCCTGTTTTTATTTTAAGACCGCTCGGTCAAAAGCGGGCACAAATGTACTTATTTTTTGAAAAAAATGACCTTTTTCCTTAAAAATCGTCTCAAAGCACTGTCAAAATCCGTGCCTGATGCTGAAAAACGGTCTACCCATTCATTGAAATGAGGAATTCTTCATTCGTCCTGGTATTGAGCATGTGCTTGCGAAGGAACTCCATAGCCTCATCCGGCTTCATATCCGCCAGGTAATTGCGGAGGATAAACATCCGTTGGAGGATCGCATCATCAAGAAGCAATTCTTCGCGGCGGGTGCTGGATTTGGTGAGGTCGATTGATGGATACATCCGCTTGTTGGCCAATGAACGGTCAAGCTGGAGTTCCATATTACCTGTGCCCTTGAATTCTTCAAAGATCACACCGTCCATTTTAGAACCAGTATCGATAAGGGCAGTTGCCAAAACAGTAAGTGAACCACCGTTTTCAATATTACGGGCAGCACCAAAGAACTGTTTAGGTTTATGAAGTGCATTTGCTTCCACACCACCAGAGAGTACTTTTCCGGAAGAAGGAGCAACAGTATTATAAGCACGGGCAAGACGTGTAATGGAATCCAGAAGGATCACTACGTCATGTCCGCATTCTACAAGTCTTTTTGCTTTTTCTAGAATGATATTGGCAACGCGTACGTGATTGTCAGCAGGTTCATCAAATGTAGAAGAAACAACTTCTGCTTTCACACTTCTCCGCATATCCGTTACTTCCTCAGGACGCTCATCGATCAACAGCACGATCAGATAACATTCAGGGTGATTAGCGGCAATAGCATTTGCAATATCCTTTAAGAGGAAGGTCTTACCTGTCTTTGGTTGAGCTACGATCAAACCACGTTGACCTTTACCAATAGGGGTAAAAAGATCAATCATCCTGTTTCCATAATCCTTTCCACCCGGATGCGTAAGCAAGGTGAATTTTTCAGTTGGGAACAAAGGTGTGAGGTAATCGAAAGGCACACGGTCACGAACTTCATCAGGTGTTTTACCATTGACGGTACTTACTCTGAGTAGGGCAAAATATTTCTCACCTTCCTTTGGCGGACGAATTGCTCCTTTAACTGTATCTCCTGTATTAAGACCAAACAATTTGATCTGTGATGGGGATACATAGATATCATCTGGAGAGGAGAGGTAGTTATAATCAGAAGATCTTAAGAAACCATAACCATCAGACATCATTTCGAGAACGCCTTCGCCTTCGATGATACCATCAACTTCAACATTAAAGCGATCTCTTGCTTCGCGAGCGATATCTCTTGCATCACGTTGCTGGTTCCTGTTGTCATTATTACCCGGATTCTGATTTCTGGCTTCTACAGGTTGCCCTTGTGGTTGTCTTGGTTCTTGTGGATTTCGTTGTTCCCTTGGTTCCCTTTGTTCTTGAGGGTTACGTTGCTCTCTAGGCTCTTGTGGGTTACGTTGTTCTCTTGGTTCTTGTGGAGCGCGGGGTTCTCTTGGCTGGTGTTGAGGTCTTGGATCCTGGGGATTGCGTGGCTCTCTTGGACCGTGTGGCGTCCTATCGCGATGTTCTGGTCTGCGATGTTGTTGTTGACGGTCGTTTGGTTTATGTTCAGCGACCGGGGTTACTTCGCTTGTCACTTCTTTTGAAGTTGTGTCGATTGTTTCCTCTACAGCTTCATCCGTTTCTTTCGGGTTAGCGGGTTTCCTGGATCTCTTTAAGGGTGCTCCAGGTTGTCTTTTATCAACACGCATGTTATCTGATGAGACAGGAACTTCGTCAGGTAAGTCTGCTGTGCCGGAACCATTGGAGCCAGCTTCTTTCTTTTTGCCTTTCAGGGCTTGATGGTCGAGGATGGTGTAGACAAGCTCTTGTTTGTTTAGCTTTTTAAAGCCATCAACGCCGAGCGATTCAGCAAGTTCCCTCAACTCAGGAACGAGCATGTCATTCAACTGCAAAATATCGTACATGATATGATCAGATAATTAATTCGGATGTAAAAAATGAGTTCAATAAGAAATACTAACACTCGGTTCCGTTCACTTCACTCAACCACTAATCACTGCTTTTATGTAGAATTGGAGAATCTGAAGGATAATCAGACCGGTATTGTAGGTGTGTAAAACGCCACTAAGGTAAAAACTATTTTTGATTAAGTGGAATTACCTTTGGTGAAATTTTATGAGGTAGCTACCGTACTTAAACGGCAGATAACCCTGAAAAGTTGCTTTATTATGTTAGAAATTCAAATATTACGTGATCAGCGGGAAAAGGTGGTTATAGGCTTTAAAAAACGAGGATTTAGCGATGAAAGGCTTCTCCTTGTGGATCAGGTTATTGCCCTCGATGATCAGCGAAAAGAGGTCCAGACTCAATTAGATTCCCTCCTCAATGAACGAAATACGCTCTCCGATGAGATCGGCAGATTATTTAAATCCGGCAAAGCCCAGGAAGCTAATGAGCTGAAAACCAAGGTTCAAAGCATTAAAGAGACGGTTGAAGGCATGGAATTAAGGTTACAGCAGATCAAAACCGATCTTGATGCCTTGCTTGTTTCGCTACCTAATGTACCTCACGAAAGTGTACCTGATGGTCGTACCCCGGAGGATAATAAAGTGCATCAAGCCTGGAATACAGCTTTACCCGTATTACCTGAAGGTTCTGTACCCCATTGGGAACTGGCTGAGAAATACAATATTATCGACTTTAGACTTGGAGCTTTTATCACTGGAAGCGGGTTTCCGTTGTACAGAGGTAAAGGGGCCAGGCTGCAGAGAGCTTTGATTAGTTTCTTCCTTGACCAGGCCAGGCATGCAGGATATGAAGAAATACAGCCGCCTTACATGGTCAATTCGGATTCAGCTTATGGTACAGGCCAATTACCCGACAAAGAAGGCCAGATGTACTATATGGAACGGGATGATCTTTACCTGATCCCAACAGCTGAAGTACCTGTAACCAATATGTACAGAGGCCAAATTGTTTCAGAATCTGACCTTCCAATTTGCCTTACTGCCTATACACCTTGTTTTAGAAGGGAAGCAGGTTCATATGGATCTGATGTAAAAGGCCTTAACCGCGTACATCAATTTGATAAGGTTGAAATTGTTCGTTTTGAACATCCAAGCCGTTCACATCAGGCTTTACAAGGCATGATCA
>DASXWI010000558.1:0-2090 GCA_036503755.1 Saprospiraceae bacterium
TTTAGTTTATCCGGATTTGTAGCTGCCAGGTTATTGGCTTCTGAAAAATCTTCATCAATGTTGTACAATTCCCATACATCATCGCTTAAAGGTGGATTTTCGGTCATCACCCATGGAATGGAATGTCGTGTGCAGGCGACCCAGCCATTATGATAAACTCCCCGGTTGCCAAACATTTCAAAATACTGTGTTGTCCTCCGGCCTTTGGCTTGTGCATCGTCCATGGTATATAACATCGAAACCCCATCCATTGGTCGTTGCTCAGTACCATTGACCATTTTGGGCTCAGGTAAACCGGCTGCTTCCAGTACAGTTGGTGCGACATCGATCACATGGTGAAATTGTGAACGGATTTCTCCTTTTGACTTTATGCTATTTGGCCAATGCAGTACCATGCCATTGCGTGTGCCACCGAAGTGCGAAGCAACTTGCTTGGCCCATTGAAAAGGTGTATTCCCGGCATGTGCCCACCCAATCGCAAAATGCGGGAATGTATTTGAACTCCCCCAGTCATCAATATGATCCATCATCTGGGATGCATTTCCAATGATACCATTCAGCGCCATCATTTCATTATAGGTTCCTTCAGGTCCTCCTTCTGCGCTGGATCCATTATCACCTACGATGTAAAAGAAAATAGTGTTGTCAAGTTCGCCCATGTTTTCCAGTGCAGTCACCAATCTGCCGACTTCATGGTCGGTATGCTCCGCAAATCCGGCAAAGACTTCCATCTGGCGACTAAATAATCTTTTAGCATCTGCGGATTGAGAATCCCAGGATGGTATTTCCTTTGGTCTTTCAGTCAATTGGGCATTTTGAGGAATGACCCCTAATTCCTTCTGACGGGCATAGGTTTCTTCGCGTAACTTATCCCATCCCTGGTCAAATTTACCTTTGTATTTATCGGCCCATTCTTTTGGTGCGTGATGAGGGGCATGCGTTGCTCCTGTAGCAAAATAAACATAGAATGGTTTATCCGGTGTCAGGGATTGCTGGGCTTGCATCCAGTTTACGGCTTGGTCGGTCATATCCACAGTGAAGTGGTAGTTCGGATCTTTTTCATGCTCTACACGCGTCACCCCATCATAGATTGCCGGTGCCCATTGATTGGTTTCACCACCGATAAACCCATAGAATTTATCAAACCCTGATCCTGTTGGCCAGCGATCGAAAGGACCAGATACAGAAACTTCCCAAGGGGGTGTTTCATGATATTTTCCAAAAGCAGCTGTGCTATAACCGTTCAACCTGAGGATTTCAGCAAGTGGTGTAACGCTGTTTGGACGCACGCCGGTATTGCCTGGAAATGCCGTGGCCAATTCCATGATCGCTCCTGCATTGTTGACGTGATGGTTTCTTCCTGTAAGCAGGGCAACACGTGTCGGGGAGCATAGTGCAGTCGTATGGAAACGGTTATATTTTAACCCATTGGATGCCAGTTTCTCAAGGGTTGGCATGTTAATGGGACCTCCAAAAGCACTGGAGTGTCCAAAACCAATATCATCAATGAGTACAATGACAACATTTGGTGCTTTCTCTGGAGCTTTCACTTCAAAACGCGCAGGAGCTTTGGCGTTTCTGGCGTCAAGTTCAGAAATGGATTCAGGAATTGGTTCCTTGATGGGAAGAATTGTTCGGTCCAATTGGCTTGCAGACTGATTGTTCGCTACTGCGGGTTCTTGCTGTGATTGTTTACACGCAACACTAAACAACAAGAATAGAAATAAACAGAGCTTATTCATAGATAAAAAGTTTTAAGGAAAATAGGGATTGGTTTTTGGATTCGAAGGAGTTGATACTAAGGTGTAGGTGTGTTTTTTTGATCTGTTGTCGGTGATTTATTTTCTTTTGCTAATAGAATATTCCATTGGTCTTGAGGTACCACCTTTGGAACTTGTGGATCGCCTTCGTAGGCAGGTGTCATGATCTGGACATTGTTTTCATTAAACACATCCAGGATGTTGCGATGTAAATCTGTGTATATAAAATACATCCTTTCAGGATCCATGCAATAGCCATTGATTTCGTAGGTAACGGCAAAATCATTAAGCGATTTTTGAAATACCCAGGGAGTTGGTTCTTTCAGAAGA
>DASXWI010000559.1:0-1554 GCA_036503755.1 Saprospiraceae bacterium
GGCTATACTGCCGGTGAGGGTACAACAGCAACTATCAGCGATAACCATTTTTCAAATCTTACTTTTTACGGAACAAGCTTGTTTACTGGCATTACTTACAATTTAGGATCAGCATGCACCATATCAGGTAATGTATTTTCAAACCTGGAGCTTGGGGGAACAAACGCTACTGCAAATTCTTGTATACATGTTTCAATAAGCTCCGTAGTGAGTGTTTTTGAAAATGTAGTCAATGATATAGCAACGCCTTTTGCATTTTCAGCCATAACGTGTGCGTCCTCCGGGATATCAGCCAGTATTGATCATAATGTTTTGGATAGTATACATGCAGGTACAGGTATTACGGGCATAGGTTATATAGGAGCACATGCCAATACCACTTTGCATGACAATGATATTGGCCAGCTTACCTCAATCAATGGAAATGTAACGGCGCTAAATTGCCAAGTGAGTACCGGAACGACAATAACAGAAATTTATAGAAATAAAATATCAGGAATTCAGTCAAATCATGTTTCTGGAACGGTGAGTGGTCTCCGCATTGGGAAATCAGCTGTGAATCCTGGCTTAACCACAGTTTATAATAATTATATCGGAGATCTTAAAGCACCAATATCAGGTATTGATAATGCCATCAGGGGATTAGAAATATCTTCCACGGATGACCCAGGAGAGTATAGGATTTATTTTAACACGATACATCTCAGTGCAACCAGTACGGGTGTAAATTTCGGAGTAAGCGGTGTATTCATTGCATCGGGTGGTAGTTCGATCAAAACAGATTTCAAGAATAATATCATCACCACATCCTCAGCACCAAACGGTACTGGACTAAATGTTGTCTTGAGAGGGTTTTCTTTTACGGCAGCCAATTATGTAAGAACCAGTAATCATAACTTATTATATGCCGGTGTACCGTCTTCGCAACGGTTGATTTGTTACACTTCGCCAATGAATTTGGATCAGACCCTTGCTTCTTTTCAAGCGAGAGTCTATCCGGCTGATAACCGAAGCATTTCTCAACCTCCTTCCTTCTTATCAACGAATGGAACGTCTCCTGTTTTTCTTCACATCAATCCGGCGATAGCCACGCCGATTGAAAATGGAGGCGTAACCATTGATGGAATTACTTCCGATTATGATGAAGTCATCAGGGCTGGAAATGTAGGTTATACAGGCGCCGGAAGCCTTCCGGATATAGGTGCGGATGAGGGAGATTTTGCGCAGTCGGATATTGTCGGACCTAAAATTGAGTATTCCCTGATTTCCAACACAGCATCTTTATCAAACAGAACTATAGATAATATTTCTATTACAGATATAAATGGCATCCAGGTCACACCCGGGCTAAAGCCAAAATTGTTTTATAAGAAAAAATACCAGGCCAATACGTACAATGACAACACCAATGCTACAGATGGATGGAAATATGTTGAAGCTATTGGAAGTACCTCACCGTTTTCATTTACCATTGATTATGCTTTACTCAATGGTGGTGGGGTTGTAGCAGGGGATACTGTTCAGTATTTCATTATTGCGCAGGATATGGCCCCA
>DASXWI010000560.1:0-5142 GCA_036503755.1 Saprospiraceae bacterium
CACTCAATTGAGGTCTGGAAGAAAGAGCATAAATTTCAGCATAGGTATACACCTGATCGACTGTTGATTGAATCTCAACAATATCCGTAAGCGGATGCAAAACAAGACATGCCTTGTGTCCATACTCCCCACGAGCATAGCCCGCGAGCAATTCACGAATTTTATGAAATTCTATTTGTTCTTCCGCCGAAGGCGAGATATCAACCAGTCTGGACATGGGAAAGCAAAGATAACGAGTGAAAAATGAATTTCTGTAGCTGCGGCTCGCGAGCCGCAATGTCATAATGCACCGAATCGTGAGGCGTCAATCGTGAGGCGTGAGGTTCATATCCAAATAGGAATTAATTAATTAAAGTTGTAAATCTCAATTATAAATGGAGTCTGACATCTGGCATCTGAAATGCGGCATCTGACCGCAAAAACCTATCTTTCGACCCCGGAAAAAACAAAAAACATCCATGGCTTCCAATAGTTTAGGACGGATATTCAGGATTACTACAGCTGGTGAATCGCACGGACCTGCCATGGGAGTTATCGTGGATGGATGCCCGGCCGGAATTGCCATTGACCTGGAATTTATCCAACACGAACTTGACAGGCGCAAACCAGGTCAATCTTCAATTACAACTCAACGAAAAGAATCGGACCGAATAACCATTCAGTCGGGAGTATACCAAGGCAAAACTACCGGGGCTCCAATACTCATGATGATCCGCAATGAGGACATGAAGCCTGCTGATTATGATCATGTAGAAAATAGTCTGAGGCCTTCTCATGCAGATTTTACCTATCATCAGAAGTATGGTACACGCGATCATCGGGGAGGTGGAAGATCATCTGCGCGTGAGACTGCCAACTGGGTCGCGGCAGGAGCTATTGCTAAATTGATTTTACAGAAGGAAGGAATTCAGATACATGCAGCAGTTTCTCAAGTTGGAAATATCAAGGCAAGTATCGGACATGAATCATTTGATTGGAATTATGCAGAACAAAATATAGTCCGCTGCCCTGATCCAGCCACCACTAATGTGATGTTGAAACTTATTGAAGAAGTTAGAAATGCAGGAGATACCATTGGTGGTGTGATCACTTGTGTGATCGATGGATGTCCTCCCGGGTTAGGTGAACCCGTTTTTCATAAACTCCAAGCTGATTTAGGACATGCTATGCTTTGTATTAATGCATGCAAAGGTTTTGAATTTGGTTCAGGTTTTGAAGGATCTACAATGCGTGGTAGTGTGCATAATGATGTTTGGATTAAAACAGGAGATACGTTCCGTACATCTACTAATAACTCTGGTGGCCTTCAAGGTGGTATCAGTAATGGAATGCCTATTTATTTCAATGTTGCATTTAAGCCAGTTTCTACTTTAATGCTTGATCAATCAACATTAACCCTTTCTGGTGAAGCCACGACGCTTGAAGGAAAAGGAAGACATGACCCATGTGTGGTTCCTCGTGCTGTGCCAATTGTTGAGGCTCTTGGAGCACTAGTCCTTGTTGATCACTTGTTACTCTCGAAAATTCAGAACTCTTTTAGTGCTCAGGATTCAACCTGAACTTACGATCAGTACGAATTACTTATTCCTGGACAAATGGGAATGTTAATACTTTAGGGTCTACGTCTTCCTTTGCAGTTGGGTGCTGAAGAACAGAGGCAATTGTAACTTCAGGAAAATAAGTTTTTCCTTCATCATTCCGTAAGAAAATAAAATTGAATCCCAGGCGATTTGCTCCGATCAATCTATATCCCTTTCTCTTTGCTAACTTAACCATCGCCACAGGTGAAGCTCCGTGGTATTGCGGATGCTTGCCGGGAAAAACATAGTCAGCATCGTAAGGCACAATGATGTCCCTTTCCCCATAAATGATATGCGTTTCAATGATGACAATGCGTGGACTGGTTACAGAAATGGCATCCCATATCCAATAATCGTTTCCATCAATATCAATGGAAAGAACATCCACTTCCCCTGCATACCCATTTTGTTCTATAATGGAATTGATGTTATCCCTGGTGACTTTGCCGCCATGAAAAATAGGCTTATCTCCAAAGGGATGTGGATAACGTTTGTAAAAATATCTTCCCCTATTTATGCTCCGAAGATTGGCATCAATAAAAAGTCCGGACCATGCAAAATTCAAGGCAAGATTGGCACAATTACTATTCAGCCCATCATCTGATCCAATCTCTATGAACCTTTCATGCTTAATGCCAATGACGGCGAGTATAAACAGAATCTTGCCATCCTCTTCAAATTGCGAGAAAGCCCGAAATCCTGTGTCTGCCAGTTTTATGGATTTATTTTCCTGGTTGTGCATCTGATAAAAATTAAACAGATGTCGTTGTGCTACCTGGACTGCAGGTGAAAATCGATGCCTGATCCAAAGAATCTGGAAATACTTTTTTATTAAGTGCTTAATGTATCCTATCATCCATTAATTCGTATACGCCGATGTAATAATACTCAAGAAATAGCGGTATGCTAATATCCCTTTATCACTAATAGCTAAATTTCTCTTTTCGCTGGCTTGACCATTTTTCATTGAATGTCCATTGCTCATTCTCTCCATATTGTTTTTCAAGCGCAATTTCGATATCCCAGTTCCCATACAAATTGGCAAATAAATCAATACCAGTTTCCTTTTCAAGGCTGTCAATGGAAACAATGTAATCTTCTAATGATCCGAATCTTTCCTGTTCCTGATCAAATAAAAAGCCAACGACATGAGGGGTACTATCCACTACCGTAAACACAGCTTTGTAAAAATATCGGGGAACAAGGATCTCATTATCACCAATCATTGTATCCGATTCTTTAAATAAAGGGCCTGCTACCACCTGTATCTTTCCAAATTTTCTTGACCAGTCCCTGACGTTGTGTTCGAGCTCAAGCCATATACCGTCATTGAATGCTTCTGTCATTGGAGCAACATTACTCATCAGGAAGGTTGCATCCATAGCAGGTTTATTCCACGCCATATCCGCCGAGGGAACAAGGTGACCTCTTCTGTAACCACTCTGTTTGTAATCATGATAATGTCCAGACCTACTTCTAATTGCAGGATCTGGTTCAAAATCCTGGTAACGATCTGTCTTTGGTTGATTCATCATCCCGACAGTGAGTTCGTAAGCAACCCATTCCGGCAATTCATATTGCTCGACATACGAAAGACTGAAATTAGGTTTGTGATAAATGACGCCTTGCTTTGCTTCGGGTGTATAGGATAAAGAAGTAGTTTTTATGACTAATTCTTCCGAGCCCCATTTCTGCATGAAATACATCAGCAGCAAAATCACGCCGACCACAATCAGCACCATCCAGAACTGCCTGCTGACAGAGCTACCGCTGTATCGTTTGTTATGACTTGGAATTTTAAATTCATTCATCGGGTCAAAGGTATTGACATGTATCGTTGAATACCCTATTTTAGACATACTTCTTATTACCAGTTGAAATGAAAACGATTCTCACGCTTTTACCGGCATGGCTTCTTTCATTTTCTGCTTTTTCCCAATCCGGCCCGTATATGTTTTCCGGCGTCGGCTACATGGGTAATGGGCAGATCGGATTGTTAACCAAAGATGCCGAAGCTGCTATTGTTCTACCTGCGCTCCTGGCCTCCCGATCGGATGGAGGCTGGTCTGTGGCAGCAGCTGCCCGGACCGGCCTTACAGACCTCACAGAAATCACCGGAGCTGCCCATTTGAAATTACCATGGAATGACCAGGTTGGTGTTGGCATTCAGCACACTGGCATTGATGGTTACTCCGAACAACGGATTACATTTAGTTATGCAAAACGGCTTTTTGAAAAACTAAATCTTGCCATGCAATTTGATCTCAATAGAAATGAAGCGGATGAATATGATGACTTGTTAGCCACATCCTGGTCAATTTCTATTCATAGCCCTCTTGCAAAAGAACTCTCTATGTCAGCATGGATTTACAATCCCTTAGGTAATGAAGGATCACTCGATCTGCCTTCAATGGCAAGGATTGGTTTACTGTATGAACCGTCAGAAAAAGTTGGAGTAGCGATGGAAGCTGAAAAAGACTGGAGATATGATCTTAGATTAAAAGCCGGGATTCATTACCAATTGCATCCGAGAATGGCTGTTCGTTGGGGAATAGGGACTAAGCCACCCCTGGTGCATGCCGGGATTACCTGGAATATTTTTAATCAAATGGGCATTAGTGGAGGATGGCGTTATCATTCAAGATTAGGTAGTAGCTTGGGTGCTTCTTTGTCACAATACACATTAGAATGAGCAGGAGAATCACTTATGTTTCAGCGACCGAAAATGAAATTGAACCCCTAATCCGATTTCTAAAAACGCATGCCGAACAGCAATCTTTTCAGACATATATGCTTCATGGTTTACAGATTGATATCCTTATCAGTGGCATAGGTATTCTGCAGACAGCGTACTCGCTGATGGATTACATAAGTCATCGGCATCCGGATCTTTGGATCCAGGTTGGTATAGGTGGGGCTTTTGACCCATCTCTGGAAATTGGAAAAGTATATGAAGTCACGAGTGAGATGCTTACAGGATTTGGTGCAGAAGATCAAGATGGACGGATCATGGATCAGTTTGAACTTGGGTGGTCGGATCCAAATGCATTTCCTTTTGTTGAAGGGAAACTCCATTGTCCGCATTCATTATCACATGAGTTGCCTCCAGCAACAGGTATGACTACCTTTCATGCACATGGGTATATGGAAAATATTGAAAAATTATATAAGCAACCTCATGCACAAATCGAAAACATGGAAGGTGCTGCTTTTTTTTATATCAGCTTGATCAGGAAAATACCTTTCGTGAGTGTGCGCTCGATTTCAAATTATGTAACTAAAAGAGACAAAGCTTCCTGGCAAATGGTCGATGCTATCGCAGCTTTGAACCAAACCATCATCAAGAGTTTGGAAGATTCTGAATTTAATCCAGACAAATTATTCAGGCCTTACCACCGGTGATTGCTTTGTCAAGTATTGGCTTACCATCATCACTACTTCATTGTAACTGCGCAATCCTTCTTTGACACCGTGGCGCTTCAGGTAAGAAGAATAAATGGCATCCCTCGCTTTTGGCATGAAATCCGGATACCGTTTATCATTTGCCTTGATCAATGCAATT
>DASXWI010000561.1:0-6971 GCA_036503755.1 Saprospiraceae bacterium
GCAATAAAAAAACCAAAAAGTGATTGGAAAAAAACGCATCAGGCAATCGATAACATAAAGCAAATTGAGTTGCCATGTGGCTTTGATAAAATAACCAGCACTGAGATCAAAGGTGAAAAACCAGAAAGTATCTCCCATGTCCATTTGCCGGTAATACAGCCATACCAATCCAAAGGGTATCATGAAGCCTAGCGCCATGATGGCACATCTTGAAATCCAGAAGTGCCAGTCTTTTTTTCTCAACAACAAAAGCAATAAGTATAAAAAGCCAAGCCCCATCGCATCAAAGAGTACGACATACTTGATCATAAAGCCTGTTCCTAGCAACAGTCCTGCAAGTAAAAGCCAGCCATATCCATCATGCCGGAGAATCAGGTAAAGCGCGATGATCGTCAATAGCGTAAAGAAGAGTTCGGTGTTTGGGGAGAGACCGAAAAAAGTAAAAATGGAAGTCATGAAAATATAGATCACTCCGCTAGCTACAGGGGCGGCATCGAGAGGTCGGTCCGTGGTTTGTCCGGAGAGTTGGCTATGCACGTGGTAGATCATCCACGCTGTTAGGGCAATCCAGATTGCGGTGATAAGCCGAAGGACTATAATCGATTTTCCAAATAACATCTGGAAGATGGCATACAATCCAAAAATGCCAATGGGTTTTGTATCGATGACATCGCGCAGATATACCTTTCCATGCAACAAGGCATCCCCGATGAGGATATAGGTGGATTCGTCATGATCAATCACGGAAGGGAAAAACGAAAGGAAGCGCATGATGAGTGAGAGCCCGGCAAATAAGCCAAGCGCCTCAAGTGACTGACGATTAAACAAAGGCATAGTTGGTCCGCCCATGGGGAATAAATTTACAATTAGATTGTGAGTTGTAAGTTGTGAGTTGTGAGTTGAGAATCGTGAGTCGTCAAACGTGAGTAGAGATTGGTAAGTAGAGATTATAATAGGCCTGGTAGCCCGAAGCTGGCAGCTGGTAGCTCGAAGCTGATAGCTTATGCCTACTTTTGCCAACCTATATAGCATTTATGAGTAACCCCAACCCTACATTGAAAACACCCTTGGCCTTTAGCAAATATCAGCGATTTGTGATTGTCATCCTGGCCCTGCTGCAGTTTACGATCATCCTTGATTTTATGATTATCTCCCCATTGGGCGATATCCTTTTGAAATCCCTTGGGTTGACCACCTCTCAATTTGGTTCGGTAGTTTCAGCGTATGCGATCAGTGCGGGCATCTCAGGTATCCTCGCAGCAGGGTTTGCGGATAAGTTTGACCGGAAAAAGCTTCTCCTCTTTTTCTATACAGGGTTTATCCTCGGGACGCTCTTTTGTGCACTAGCTTACAATTACGAGACCTTATTACTTGCACGGATGGTTACAGGTTTGTTTGGTGGAGTGGTAGGTTCGATTTCGATGGCGATTATTACGGATTTGTTTGTCCTCGAGCAACGTGGTCGCGTGATGGGTTTTGTGCAGATGGCTTTCGCCGGCAGCCAGATCCTGGGTATCCCAATTGGGTTGTTGCTCGCCAATATGTGGGGATGGCATGCAACTTTTATTATGGTCGTCATCCTCGCATGCATCATTGGTATAAACGTGATCCTGTATCTCAAGCCACTCACGGATCACCTCGAATTGATGACGGATAAACATGCTTTACTGCATCTCTGGCATACCATCCAAAAACGGGATTACCGCATTGGCTTCCTGGCGACGGCGATGTTATCACTCGGTGGATTTATGCTGATGCCTTTCACGAGTGCTTTCCTTGTCAATAATGTTCTCATAGCCCAGGAAGATTTGCCTATTATCTTTTTCTTTACCGGTATATCTTCCATGTTTATCATGCCCCTGGTTGGACGGATCAGCGACCGCGTAGACAAGTATAAAATATTTGTATTTGGTTCGGTGGTAGCAGCAATCATGGTGATTGTGTACACCAATCTCGGGCCTGTGCCGATTTGGGTAGTGATCGTCATCAACATGATTTTATTTATGGGCATTATGAGCCGCATGGTTCCTGCGACTGCACTCAACTCCGCAGTGCCTGCAGCCTATGATCGTGGTGCCTTTATGAGTATCAATTCTTCCTTGCAACAAATGGCTGGTGGCGTGGCTGCAATGTTTGCCGGCTTCGTCGTAGTTCAGAATTCTGCGCATAGTCCATTGCAGCATTTCAATACATTGGGGTATGTAATGGTGGTGATTATTGGAATATGTTTATTCCTGGTGTATAGGGTCAGTGAACTGGTAAAGGCTAGGGGTAGGGTGCCAGTTAATTAAGTAAAGCTGTCAGCTCTCAGCTCTCAGCTCTCAGGTTTAAATCAATGTGTTAAGCAAAATTTCTTCGTGCGTATCCTTACGTGGTGCTTATTTTTGCAACTCTTTTCCTGGTAGTCTTTTTCGCTCCGCTCTTCTTCGAACTGTTTTTAGCTGGAACTTTTTCGCCCATTTCTCTTGCTTCGGATAATCCAATGGCGATGGCTTGTTTCCTGCTTGTTACTTTTTTTCCAGAGCTACTCCTCAGTGTCCCTTCTTTTAGCTCATGCATGACTTTCGCAACCTTTGCTTCCGCACCTTTGGAATATTTTTTGGCCATGATTTATGTAGATATTTAAATTTATGAATTCAGCAATGAGCTATCAGCTATCAGCTCTCAGCTGTCAGGGAATCTCACGACTCACGACTGACGCCTCACGAATCGATGGGCTTCACCCATCGCTTATAGATGTCGGCCTTTCAGGCCTTTTTGTAATTCACGCTGTTCATTTCTTACAACTCACATTAAAAGCTTACAGCTACCAGCTACCAGAAAGCAATTTTCCTGATAGCTGATAGCTGACAGCTGATAGCTTGATCAATCGTCATTCATGATGACAATCGGTTTGGTAACCATTCCTGCAGGGGTTTCAACACGTACCAGGTAAACGCCATTCGTAATAGGATTGATATCTATCCGATGCTCATTCTTGCCTTTGATACCAGCAAATTGCTCTATCTGAACACTGCGGCCCATAAAGTCATGGAAGCTCACCGTAACATCAACCTTACCTGTGGCCTCGTAACCCACTGTCATGAATTCATTGGCAGGACTCGGACCGATGGAGACTTGTGTTATACGATCATCAATAATTTCTGCAGGTTTGAAAACCATGTACGGTATGCCATCTCCGGCACATGAAACAACGGCCTGGCATATAGTCAAACATCCAAATGCATCGGTCACATAAAGTGTGATATGCACATCTGCCCAGCCAACGTATATATTTATTTCCGGAGAATTTTGACCGCCTTGTATGGCGCAATCTTCACCCTGGATATCCCAGAGGTATGTATATGGCGCATATCCTCCTGTCACATGACTTGAGATGATGACATTTCTACTATTGCAACCTACATAATCAGGTGTAATAATGTCGCATTCGATGAAGGTATCGGGTATCCAGGTGATACGTTGTATGATCACTGAGGAATTACCGCTCGCATCTGTCAACGTCCAGGTCCTGGTGACCAGGAATTCACCCGGGCGATTGCCTGGTACGATGGTCTCCGAATATTCAATATTGTAGATATCGGTCGAATCGATCGGGATCATAGCATCTGGTTCTGGCAAAGGAGCACAGACGACGACCATATCTTCAGGTAAATCCACCACAGGTGGCATGTCATCAAGTATGTTGACAGTGAACGCAATAGTATCCGCATTTCCGCAGATATCAGCTGCTATCCAGCTATAGCGTCTTTGCTCTGTAAAGCCATCAACATGTACACTATCAGATAATAAGATCGAAACATTGAACAGTGGAACGATCACCTGTTCACAAGCATCTATGACTCTCACACTTTGTGCATTCAACGCATTTAATGCATTCATCAATGTTGTATTGGACAACAACACCAACGGTATCGTATCCTGCCCGATGAATTGCAGAATCACAGAATTATTCGGAATACTGATGACCGGGGCCGATGTGTCACCGATGACAATGAGTTGCTCTATTTCAGTGAGGTGGTTGCATGCATCCTCAGCGATCCATGTACGCCTGATCACGATACCTCCCTGACATGAACCCTCGACAGTATCCTGCGTCATAGACACTGCAACAAATACTCCTTCACATTCATCAAAGGCACTCACATCCGGCATGGACATGTCATCACAAACTACCGGCTCTATACCTTCCATCACAGGACCCTCTTCATTACCCACGTGAATAGATTGCATAACAAGCGAGGTATTGCCACATTGATCGATCGCCGTAATCGAACGTATAATATCATACTCACTTTCACATACGCCTGGAACGATATGATCGAAATAAATCACACCTACTTCACTGCAATTGTCTACGGCTTCAGGAAGTGGTAAGTCTTCATTACACTCGACCGTATCCGTAGCGAAATTCAGAATGACAGGAGGAGTTTCATCTTCGATCCTGGCGATGAGTAAGGCTGTTCCGGAATTACCACAATAATCCGTAGCTGTCCATAACAGACGAACATAACCTACACTTCCTGTGATTTTACAATCCTCTGTAGATATCAGTTGTTCCTCAAAAACTACATGCACTCCTTGAGGACAAGCGGCCAATACCTTCACATCATCTGAATCAAATGAAGTGTATAAACCGGAATGGGCATCACACTCTACAGTCACGGTATCACCGGAAATGAGGCCAATCAACTCTGGATGAGCAAAACTCATTTGTGGATTGATATTATCATCAGGGATCATCAGCACAACATCGGTAGAAATGTTTCCACAAGCATCTTCAGCCGTATAAATACGACGCATGGCTGTTCCAGATCCGCAAGGATTAACGATCTCTGCATCCATGAAAGACAAAGTATGCTCACTGCAGTTATCAACTGCTTCTATTGAATCTAATGCTGGATCATCCATGCAGATAAAATCAGGTACGCCCAGGATTTCAGGTGCTTCATCATCGATTAGTCTTGCAGTGAAGCTGAACACAGCACTATTCCCACAAGCATCTTCGGCTGTCCAGATGAAAACATTTTCTTCTGAGAAACCATGAGGTTCACAGTTTTCAAATTGGATTTGTTCGACTTCGAATTCAACAGTCATATTATTCTCAATGGTATCGGAATCTATGATAGAGCCACTATTGAGTTGATTCATAAAATCAGGCATTCCACCTTCACTGCAACTGAATTCAAATTCATCTCCATTTTCTATTTCAAAATCTTCAGGTAGCTGCAGGCTCAGCACAGGGGCGACAAGATCTGTGATCGTGATACGTTGAGATTTAACCGATTCATTGCCGCAAGCATCTGTCGATTTCCATGTTCGGGTGATGACTTGCCCATTGAGACATCCAGGGCTTAATTGGGAGTCTTCAATTAACATGACGCAAGCACATAAGCACTCGTCAGTTGCATAGACAGAATATGCTGTTGGCAACGAATCAGCACTTATTGTTATATCGGCCGGCACGCCGTGTATCACCGGTGGTATTGTATCCATAACAGTCATGTGAGAGACCGCTGTGGCAATATTTCCACAGGTATCAGTTGCAGTCCATGTATAGGTATATATGGCAATATAGCCATCTCGATCGCAAGAGTCGGATGCGACAATCGTTGGGACAAACGTCACCGTCGGATTATCCATACAGCCTCCGCTAACGGTCACATGGTGTTCATCGATCAATGGAATATTCCAGGTAGAATCCTGACCATAACATTGGACTGTCAGGTCGGCTGCAACAATGAGAATTGGACTCGGCAAGAGTGCGGAATCAATCACGGATATTACCTGGAGACAAGTGTTTACATTTCCACAAGCATCAGTTGCACTATATGTACGTTCGATGGTGAACGAACATGGAACTCCAATTGTATCATCTGACACATGGAGGATTGTCACAGGCCCTGTACAATCATCTGTAACGAATACGCTGCCTATAGAAGGTTCAGGAATTTCATTGCATGATACTGTGATATCTTCAGGACAAATGATGGTTGGAGGAGTGTTGTCCTGCACATAGATGGTTTGTGCACAGGTAGCTGTATTCCCGCAAAGATCTGTTGCCGTGTATACACGTGTAATCACATAATTGTCAGGACATAACAAACTTGTAACCTTATCCGGTGCCACAGTGATGATGACGTTTCCGCTGCAATTGTCAGTTGTTGAAACCGTATGTGGGTCCGCAACAGGTATTTCTGATGTGCAGGACACGGTAATATTGGCAGGGCACTGGATGGCAGGAGGTGTTTGGTCATCTACCATAAAGACCTGGACATAGTTGGTGGAGTTGCCGCAAGCATCAGTACCTATATATGTCCTGGTCAATGTAAAATGATTAGGACATGTTTGATCTGTAATGACATCAGGTGCAACTGTCACGGTAACATCTCCACCACAGTTTTCTGTGATCATGATTGTAGCAATGTCAGGAGGAGGCAATTGATCCGCACAGGAGAAGTTCATTTCACCGACGCATGACATCAATGGCCCAATGGTATCATTGACCAAAATGGTTTGTACACATGTGGCTATATTTCCACAATCATCCCTTGCAGTGTATTGTCTTGAAATGGTATATTGGTTAGGACAGATTTGATCTGAAATGACATCAGGGGAAACTGAAACCAAGACGTCTCCGCAAGCATCATTGACGGTGACCAGGGAAATGTCAGGCAATGGTACATCATTTGTACATTCCACGGTGACATTAGCTGGACAAGTGATTGATGGAGGAGTGTTATCAATTGTCCTTGTTATTGTTTGTAAGCAGGTAGCTACGTTTCCGCAAGCATCCACTGCCTGGTAGGTTCTTGTTGTCACTTCGGTGCAGCCAGTTGTATCGGTGGCATCACTTACAAAAGTGACTGTTGCATTCCCACAACCATCGCTCACGGTGACGTTGGCGATATTCGGTGCAGGTACAGTGCCATTGCAACCCGCGAGAGTAACATTAGCCGGGCAAGTGATTG
>DASXWI010000562.1:0-6390 GCA_036503755.1 Saprospiraceae bacterium
ATCATGACTGAATTGTTTTCAGAAAGATAAAGGCCGGATGAAGAGCGTTGTGTTATAAAAAGGTTATTTAAGAAAACCTTCAGGAATGGAGCAGAGCTCATTGAGCTTGCGACTTTAATTTTTCCTTATATCCTGAATCCAACGCCCAGATAGGCACCTATATTAGAGAAATGAATATCATCAGGCTGATACACCACTTTTGAAAAATGGGAGGGTGGTGCAAATATCTGGTGAGCACGAAATTTATCGATTTCTGCAGGCAATGTATATTGGCCGTTTACAGAAAGGGACACAAAGAAAGCATCCAGGTTAATGACGTTGTATTGAATTCCACCAGCCAGGCCAGGAATTGAAGATGAGTACGTCTGTTGCCAGAAAAGAGCGGGCCAGCCATCTAAAATATTAAAAAAGGTCAGGCTAGGACCAATAGTCATCAGGAATCTTGAGTTGGATGTTCTCCATTGGTATTGGCATCGGATTTGATGAACTTTCGTATTTAGAACTAACCTGTTTTCGTCATTTGCAATTTCCGTAGCTCCCGCCACCGTAAATCGTTCGAGGATACTTCCACCAAGAACAATTCCGGAATTGGCATTCCATTTATACATCAAAGTGAGATCAAGGACACCAAACTCTTTTTCTGAGTTGGGGTAAGTATAGTATTGAGAATCATCATCCAGCCCCACATCGAACATGGCATCAGACATATCTTTTATAGATTGGGCAGCAGATACCCCTCCGGAAAAAGACATCTCGAAATGGAAGTCATTACTTTTTTTTCGTTTCTTGGATTGAGCGAATAACTCACCCTGGCCAAGCAGGAAAAGTAGGATGGCGATTGAAATTATTTTGGAGAGATACATAGATATCCCCCAAAGATGCATAAAAATCAATTTAAAGCAAATGTGATCACTATTGCCCTACATCTTCACAAACTTCTTCATCCCTATGATCTCCTCATTTTCTTTGAGCACCAGGTTATAAACCCCCGAAGTCAATTGACTGACATCAATCCGACTACCCTGCACAAAAGTTGATAGAGTCATTCTCCGTCCAAGCGGGTCTATGATCTCATAGGTATCAATACGATCCTGGTCACTTACTGGAATATCCAATGAAAGTAGATTGGTAGTAGGGTTTGGAAAAACATTGAACATTAGTAAGTCATTTACTTCTTTAGTCCCTACAGGAAACTGGATGATTAAGTTGGCTTCATTCGTCAGCACTGGTGCATTAAAATCAAAATAGATGCTTGCCTGATTGGGAATGTTTGTACCATAATCATATTCGTCCAATGGTTTGATTCTGAATTTAAAGAAGCCATGAGAAGCCGGTTCATTTGTAGAACTGTCAGGTAACAGGATGTCATCAAAAAGAACAACTAATGCCGGACCATCAGAAATAAAATATTCATAGGATTGACTTGCACTCAACATTTCCAGTGTACTCAAATCCAATTTGTAAGAAAGTGGATCTATGACTTTTACATTGAATGCTGTATCTGTACCTGTGTTTTGAAAACGGATATGATAATAGATGTATTCGCCTTTATCAACGGTTTCGGTTTCCATTCCATCATCATTAAAGGTTCGTTTATCGTTCGGATCGAATGATCCAATATTCACCTGGCACTCTGTATAGGTGGAGCGGGAATTCCCGCAAAGGTTATCATCACTTAGTGTACCTGTGAGGCAATGCTGCATGCCTAAGTCAGCATCACACGATAGCGTAAATACTATTTGAAAAGAAATTTCATCACCTACTTCCATTATACCCAAATCAAACTTAAGGATACTATCTCCCACCAAAGTATATGGAATGGATGCAGAAATGAAATCAAAGAATGGATCCAATTCCAAAGTAAGGGTTGTGCCACTAGTGGCTTCAGGGCCTGTATTGCGAACACGTATGGAGTAAAAGTTGTCCATACACCGGCGTAGGAAAGGAGTTGAAAAATCAATGGCCAGGTCCGCACAACTGGATACTCCAAGAGCCACAAAGTCTTTTTTTGCATTGACTGTCACTTCATCAACTGTAACAGGATAGGAAGATGCACAGATATCCCAATTCGAATTTAGCGGCTGGCTGCTCAGAATATAGTCACCTTCCGGAACAGAGAAAGAAAACTGACCATCCCTATCCGTTGTTTTGATTCGGAGGTAATTTTCACCTTCAACCTTGACTTTCCAAAATGCCAATGATTTATCTAGTGTATCTACATTACAATCCTGGTTTGAATCATGATATACAGTGCCAGTTATGAACTGTGGATAGGCCAGGGGCTCAGTAGATCTGAATATTCTATTTTCATTTATGATGACATACAAATGCTTGCTTTCAGCATAGATAAAGGATCGAACACGATCTTCGGGAAGACCATGATAGCTATGTGTTTCTATATCTTCTCCATTAAATGCATAATATTCTTCCGATCCTAAGCCAAATAAATCATTACCAGAAGCGATCAGTAAACGTGCAGAGGACAATTCCTGGAATGGGCCTAAATATTCAGGTGTTTCTCCAAATCGATAACGATATAATCCCTCTGGTTGAATCTCATCAATATCCTGGGCAGTGAAATAGATTGCACCATCTTCTGCTATCACTGAACTATAAGATGTCCAGGAGAAAAAATTTCCCAGATTTATGTTCGTTACCTCATTTGTTTCTAAATTGATTTTTGTTACCTCAAGGAGATAACCAACTTCTGCCATCAGAATAGAGTTTTCAACTAATTTTATCACTGGTGCTATTAAAGAAAAAGATGAGGGAACAAACACCCAATCCTGTCCATTATTTAAAGTATAATAACACTGATCAAATAAACCTATAAACACAACAAGAACATTGTCATCAAGTACGTTCATGGAGTATATGTAAGGTGGAAACTCAGTTTCAGGAAGTGGAATCGAACTAAAGCTAACCCCATTATCCTTTGAGAACAGAATTTCCGCGGTAATATTGACATACAGATTGCCATTTGGAGAATACTCCACATCAAAATAATCTCCTCCAATAGAGTCTGTTTTTATCCAGGACGGATCGATTGTGTTTTTTTGGTAAAGCGCATTAGATGTAAGGAGTGCTTGATGATGCTTGTTGGATTCATCAACCGAATAGACAAAAGTATAATTGATGTCCGGCCATTTTTCTTCCCAATGGTTGGAGCCGCTAGCTTGTTCTATAAAGACATTACTGGCTTCGTCAAAGAGGAAAATATCTCCCTGGTGATTGATCCAGATATTTTGTTTTTGGATGATCAAATCATTACTGGCCAGGATCTCCCATGAAAAGTCACATCCTATAGATTGGGATATGGTATTTTCTTTCCTGAGGTAATAATGGTCACCTACACAGAAAAGATCCGCTTGAATGTCAAAGTCCGGTATGATACTCTGGATCGTCCCCTGCTGAACACTTAGTTCATCATCATTTAAAAGATAGTAATTGGTATTGTCATTAATGAGTACCTGGCCACAAGTATTATAAGTAAACGTAGGCATACCGAAGTCCAGTGGTTTGTTGATGATCCTTACGCCAGATTCTGTAAATACAGAAAGATTATCAGAGGCCCCGGCAGTATGATGCAGAACAAAATGATGTTTAAATTTCCATAAATGAGCTGTGTGGTCTACAATATTCTCACCGAATGTAAAAATCGTAGTGAAGGTTTTCCCTTTATCAAGGCTATACGCAAAGGACTGGTCCTGGAAGACAAACAAACTATCATCTTTAATAAAGCTGGCTTCCACTTCTTTCCAACCACCAGATAAGTTCATCGTATACCACACTCCATCTCTTCGAATAAGATGCTCACCTCGTTCAGGCTTTAAGAGAGGTGTTCCGTCGCTGAAAAACTGCACATCATGAAAGTCATGATTTATTGGTAAAGTGGTCTTGGTCCAATCCTGGCCATTCATAGACGTATAAATACTTTCGTCATCATTAGCAGCCTGGATGAAATATTCTCCGATAGGAGATTTGAATACGGAGGCTATGTTAAAATCATCAGGGCTGGTTACTTCTTCAAATGTGATCTGACCATAGCACAAGGATTGAAGGAAGAGAAGGATTGGTAGTAAACAAGATCTCATAGGCGTGGGAATTAGTGTAATCTAGCTGATGGTAAATATAATACAAAAAGTTTCGTGAAAAGGGGCTCGTGAATAAGGAATAAGGAATAAGGAATAAGGAATAACGAATATCGAAGTATAAAATAGAAGTATAAAGTAGAAGCAGAAGGAAGAAGTCCTGGAAGGGAGCTTTTTTAGAAAGGGGGTTTAGCCCCTTTGAATGGGACAGAAACTGCACTTCGTTCCATCTGGTTTCTTAAACCAAAGTCATGGCATTCTTGAAGCACATCATAGACCTTGTAGGAAAGTTGCATACCCTCCTGCCAAATCATCAGATCTTCGAAGGATAGATAGGAATTTTCCATACCCTATAGTGTCCTGAACAAGACAAAGTATTAGCAACGAACAAAGAAAAATTTCAAATACCCTTGCTCCGTTCATCCCTTTTCATTGCTCAACTAGTTCCGCATATCCGAAGTTGACACTGAAGTCCACGCACCACACGATGACAAATTTGTAATTCGTGTAGTCTGTATTACCAGGCAAGGTGTAAGTATAAGTTCCATCTCGACCCTTGATGTCACCCAGGTCGATGAATTCGGTCGTGATGTTGTTGAGACCCGTAGTTAAATAGATATTCAGGTCAGGTCCTGAATCTGTTTTGAAATTGGTGAGGGTAAGCGTTGTTTTCTCTATATCTATGCTCGCTGTGCCACTTGTTGAATGAACCGCATCTACAAACTCACCCCTGAATGAAGGATTGTCTGGAGGAGTGTCAGGGTCGTCTTTTTCACATGCAGAGAACAAGAAGATTGCAGAGAATACAGTGAGCATGAGTAGAAAAGATCTATGATTCATAATAAGGGAATGTGGGTTAAAGGATCAAAGGAGCAAGGGATGAAGGGAACAAAGGATGAAAGGTAGGGACATTTTCGAAAGTGTTTTGACGAAGGGATCAATCATTTTTACCTCTGACCATGGTAATAGCACGATGATGATTTGCACCGACAGTATGAATAAAATAAATCCCTTCTGCTACTCCACCCATGGGCACACTAAGCGGTCTTCTTTTTTCAATCACACCATCAATCACGATCCTGCCGAATACATCAAGGATATAATAGTTTACCAAGTGCTCATCTACATCTTCATCAAGCTCAAGGTAAATTTCATCAGATGCAGGATTTGGGTAAGCCTTCAAAACACCTTTCATGATTGCCTTGTCAACGTTATCCGTATGGACAATAAAAGGTGTTAATTCATTTAAGGTTGCATTTGTCCTGATCCCGGCATTAAAATCAAAATAGATATGGGCTGTATTTGTGATAAATAGTGGAGTAGGCAGATCTTTTTTGGCTTGAATGGAATAACTCACGAAACCATGGCTTGCGGGTTCGTTGACAATACTGTCTGCCAGAAGGATATTGATAAATCTGAATTCTAAAGCGCCATCTGTTTTGAGGCTGGTTTCAAAGGGATGGCTTGCGCTGATGACTTCAAAAGAATTTAGATCAAGGTTTACATCCAGGGTGTCGCGGATGACGACATTAAAAGCTGTGTCATTACCGGTATTCTGAAAACGGATGGTGTATTGTATTGGATCATCCGGATGAGAAGTGCCATCCGCCCTGATACTCCTTGAACGTGCGATCTTGTCATTTGGATCAAAGGCACAGAAAAGCCATTGCTCTGTGACAGCACTATCTACCAAATCAAATGTACTATTTTCCAATACAGAGAGAAGAGCTTTAAACAACACTGTTGAATCATTTTCAACCGGGCCGGGTATATGCAGATCCATATCGATCACGGATGTTGAAAATGGAAGCAGATCATGAAATGCCCAGGTGATCGTATCGCCTGATGTAAAAGAAGGCGGAGGATAACTGCGTACAAATGTGGACAAGGAGTCGAGAACAAATTTTATTTCTCCAGATTCCATATTGGTACCTTTATTTCCCCATGACATCCAATACCGGGCATCGCGGTTGCATCGCGGGAACCCTTCATTTATAAATACACGCATATCCCTGATCTCTTGTAGTGGTGCAATATTAAAATCGAGATCTGTGACGGGTGTTGAAGACACACTGATTTGATAAGATCCAGGTGAATTGTCAATATGCCAGTTCACTTGTGGAATATATTTCACCTCATAATCCCCTGGAGGTACAGAAAAGGTAAACTTGCCGGCGTAATTGCTAAACGCAATCGTACTGTCCGGAAGCAACAAAACCCGATGCAAGGCAAGTGGGGTATCGCCGCTATCGTAGATGGTATTTTGATTGAAGTCACGAAAGATGGTACCGCTGATCAC
>DASXWI010000563.1:0-1647 GCA_036503755.1 Saprospiraceae bacterium
AGTTCTCTCTTAATTGAGTGGTATCAAAAGCCTTATTGGCTCGTGGATCAATGGCTTGGTAGGAACGAAAGGGGAGGTTCATAAATCAAAATATGTGTAATCGTTTGCGCAAATTAATCAATAAGTGCAACCTTCATGCTATAAGTGTGCAACTGTAAAGCAGTGATAATCATCAAAATAATAGTTCGGATAGGGCCTGAATTTGCATTTTTTATATCAGTTATTGGCAAATATGTAAAATATCATTTGGTAAATATAGTATAACTTTTTAATATGCAATCGATTGCGCAAAATGAACCTATAAATCGATTGGTACTCTGAACATCTCGGAGGAAAATAGGGTCAGGTTGGCAAAACCCGAAATACATGGCCGCTTAAACTAAACAACCTTAAAACCTTATCATTATGAAGAGAATTCTACAATCAGTCACATTAAGATGGGTGCTGATGCTCTTGGTGATACTGGGGAGTTCCCCCGGTTTGCTGGCTCAATCCCGAACGGTAACTGGCACGGTAAAGTCCGGTGATGAATTACTTCCCGGAGTAACGGTATTAGAAAAAGGTACTGCAAATGGATCGGTCACCGATGGTGACGGGAAGTTCACGCTTTCCGTAGATCAAAATGCAACCTTAATTTTTTCGTTTGTTGGAATGCGGCCCCTGGAGGTCGTGGTCGGAGATCAAACTTCTATTGAAGTAAATCTGGAAGCCGATGTAACTCAACTAAGTGAGGTTGTGGTAGTGGGCTATGGAACAGTGAAGAAACAAGACTTAACGGGAGCAGCAGCCCAGGTTGGTAATGAGCAAATTACAAAGCGCGCAACCACGGGAACGTTGGAAGCACTTCAGGGACAAGTAGCGGGTGTTGATATTTCAAACACAACAGGAAGGGCAGGAGCTGGATTCAGTATTCAGATCCGGGGTGTTCAATCATTGGCAGGAGGAACAATGGGTATGCCAGGATCACAACCTTTATATGTAGTGGATGGCGTTATTGTACCGGATGGTATTGATTTTTTGAACCCACAGGATATTGAGCGAGTTGATATTTTGAAAGACGCCTCTTCAACAGCTATTTATGGATCTCGTGGTGCCTACGGAGTTGTTCTTGTAACAACCAAAGGTGGAACATCACAAAAAGAGAAAGCAGTTATTTCATACGATGGTTACGTTGGTGTTCGGGCTACTGCCCGCATGCCCAAATTCATGGATGGAACTAAATGGTGGAACTGGAGACAAGACTCTTTTATTAGTGATGCTTTTGTGAGAGGACAGCCTATTCCTGCAAACCCTGGCTTTGTAAATATTTCACCGAATTCCACCGAGCTTCAGCGAAGACTTGATGAACAAGATTATACCGATTGGCCATCGCTGGTTACACAAAATGGTATGCAGGCTAATCACTTCATTTCATTATCGGGTCGTGGTGATAAAATGGGATATACTTTCGGAATTGGGTATCAGAGTGAAGAAGGAAATGTTATCAACGACAGCTATAAGCGTTACAATTTTAAAGCAAGCATTGATCATTCATTAAACGAACATTGGAGTGGTGGAATGAGTGTTAACCTGTCGCTGGCGCAACATAATACAGGATCTCCCAATGTAATGGTAGAGGGATTCAGAATGTCTCCCATCGCGAGTCAG
>DASXWI010000564.1:0-9486 GCA_036503755.1 Saprospiraceae bacterium
AACCAAAATACAGTTACTGTGGAAGGCAGGAAAAACAAAGTCGGTCTAGGCCTCGGTTATCGCCGGGAGTATGATAGCCTGGGGGAGATGTTTGGGAAAAAGAATAAAGTGAAGTAGGATTAAAGGCTTAGGAGATTAGGAGCTTAGAAGATTAGGGGTCAAAAGATTTCTTTATTACAATGGATAGCGCAGCCATCCGTTCTATAGTCAAATGTTAAGCGTAAGTTCACTTACGCTTGTGCGTCAGCAAAACTCTGTTTTGCGATTTAAGCCAATTGCAAATTTGCAACGTATAATGAATTTACCGGATCAACGTCACATCCCCATGCCTGATCTCTGTCGTTCCATTCGTAAATGCAACAACCATCTTGTAGGCATAGACACCCGGCTGCATAGGCACACCGTTTCGCTTTCCATCCCAGGCCGCGGATGCATCATTTGGAGAAAAACGCTCGATGAAAAAAATCATATTGCCCCAACGATCAAAAATGGAAAAGGATTCGATGCGTTCGACAGCAGCACCGGCACTGATCAGCAACAGGTCATTGATGCCATCTTCGTTGGGAGAAAAGACATTCGGGATATAGAGGTCGGCATCATGCTGCACATGCACAAACATGGAATCTTCATCTGCGCATCCATGCACGTCGGATACGACTATCGAGTATGCAGACGTGATCACCGGAACTGCCATTTGCGAGAGACAGGTAGGGCATGGAGGATTGGTCAATCCGCTCCATGTGACACTGGCCAACGAATCAAAAGGCACATTGACCCATGCATTGATGATCGCAGTATCACCAGGCATGATGATCAGATCATCTCCCAGGTCCACAAGGATGTCGGTGAAGACATTGATCATGATGATTTCTTTCGTTTCACAATCATTGGCATCGATGGCACTGATGGTATAACTTCCCGCTGTTAAATCCGTGAAGGTTGGAGAAGATTGAAAATGGATTCCATCAATAGAATACTGCACCGGCAATACACCCCCTGTTTGAGAAACAGTAATCGTTCCGGTCTGATTGGAAAAGCAATCCGGCTGCGAAATCTCAAAGCCGATACCGAACTCACCCGGCTCTTCCAATATTACCTGGCCTGCAGTTTCACAACCATTGGCATCTGAAATGGAAACCCCATAATCACCGGCACCCAGACCTGTGATGGCCTGTGTAGTATCACCTGTAGTCCAGAAATATTCAAATGGATCCTCTCCCTGCACCAACGCCTGTATTCTTCCATCATGCGCACCAAAGCAACTGATGGGATAACCATTGAAGTCTGAAGTGACAACCATGTCCAGTACCGGAAGCGGAAAAAGAGAAACGATCTGCATCACAAGACTGTCACAACCATCCAAACCCGTGTAAAGGGTTTCAGTGCTACCTGTCTGTGCAGGATCACAAGTGCCGGAAAGTAACAGTGTCGTATCCGAAGGAAGCAGCGTGATGGTCAGCGTGACGATACTGTCACAACCATATTGATTGACATGATTTGTGATGTGCGTACCTGCTTGTGCTACATCACATGTCGTACCGAAGAGAGAAGTTGCATCAGAAGGTAGTAAGGTGACAGTTTCTGTCACAATACTGTCGCATCCAAACTGATTGACAAGTGTAAAGGTAAACACACCAGTATCAGCCGCAATGCAAGTTGTGCTATTGATCTGTTCAACATCTGAAGGTGACAAGGTAATCGTATGGGTAACGATACTGTCGCATCCAAACATATTCTTGAGCATTTCGATGAATACACCTTCCTGCGCCGGATCGCATGTAGTACCGGTGATAAAAGTAGAATCCTGTGCGGAGTAAGAGACTGTCGATATGACCGTGCTATCACATTGCTGCGCAGTGATAAAGTGTGTCTCAAAAATGCCAAGACTGGAAGAATCACAGGAAGTAGAAAATAAGTAAGTCGTATCCGGAACTCCTGAAACGATTGATGTAATGACCAGACTATCGCAGCCCTGGGCATTGCTGAGCAGCATCTGCGATATCCCTATGACGGCACTATCACAAGAGATACCATGGATGTAGATCGTATCTGTCGGAGGTATCGTGATCGTAGTGATGATCAGACTGTCACACCCATCTTGTGCTGTAAGGATAAGTTGTGATACACCCACCTGTGCACTATCGCAGGTGTATTGTGACAAGAAGGTGGTATCAGCAGGAAGGATCCAGGAGGTGGTGGTCACAATGATGCTGTCGCATCCATCAGTTCCTGTAGAGGCGTTGTATACAACGCCTGTAGTAGTCAATATGCACGATTCGGCAAAGAGGAATGTTGTATCAGATGTAATCAAAGTCACTATAGAGGTCACCACCGTATCACATCCATTGGGATTATCAAGATAGGTGATGAATACACCTGCGGCAGCGGTATCACAAGTGGTGGAATGCGCAGTCATCTGAATCGCAGGAAGGATAGTGATATGCGCAGTGACCACACTGTCACATCCGTAGTCAGTTGTCAATACATTTTCATAGACACCAGCCTCCGTTTCCCAGTAAAATCCAAGCCAGACACTGTCGCCATCACAGAGCGCCACATCGACATCGAGCACATACGCAGGATAGATATCGATAATCTGGATCGAATCCGTGATATCGAGACAGGCATCTTCGACAGGAGTGACGCTGGTGATGGTATACGTAGTAGGCTGACTGATCAGATCGATAAAATCAAGATCACCGGTGACATCCTCAAAATGAAAAGGAGAACCTGGAGAAACATCAACATCGATGTCAAGCGCAAAAGGCGTATTGGTCTGAATGGACAGGTTGGCCGTCTCATTATCACACAGCTCTGTATCGCCGGAGAGTGCGATGGTGATGACCGGAAGGATTTCGAGTTCTACCGTATCTGCATTAGGGCAGTGGATGCCATTGGTGACGGTGACACTGTAGAGGCCGGAATCATCAGCAGTGATGGTCTGACTGTGACTGCCTGTAGACCAGGTGTACATCGCACCGGGATGGCCTGCATCGAAAGTAGCAGACTGTCCTTCACAATACTGCACATCAGGCCCCAGGTCAACGTTTATCACCGGTGACGATATGACATCTATGAAGGCGATGGCGATATTACTTTCTGCTCCGGACTCTGTGGTGAACATCACTTCAACAGTACGCGGGCCGGGTGTGAGTGGTGTGGCTATATTCTGATATCGAATGAACCTTAAGGCATTTTTAAAATCAGTCGATCGCGCACCACCTGTATTGGTGAGGGTGATCATGCCGGTACCGGAACCATCCACATCAATTCCTGTGATCACTCCTGTAGAAACCAGGATCTCGTATGGAGCATCAGGTTCATTGCCGCTGACACTAACGGTCATGGTGGAGATGATAGCATCATACTCCATCGTGATATCCTCATCGGCGATGATGACGCCATCAGAAAGACAATTATAGATTGGTGAATTAAAATCTGCATCGGCAGCTCCTGAGCTGTCATTGCAATCTAAATCAAGCTGAATATTGCACGGAGAAGAGGTGCTGAATTCAAGCATTGAAGATAGTATACTTAGTTGCGTTAGCCCTTGAGGAAGCATGCATAGATGAGTGATGGCACCATCTGCAAGATTAATTAAACTTATATCAACATTATCTGATCCAATTGTCCAGCCTATTCCAATTAAGGAATTACAAACATGGGATGCTGTTAGTCCGGGGTAAAGATAATTTTCATCAGAATAAGTAACGATGGGATAGCTATTTGCAGTGTTGTTCGTGTCTAATAACACAATTCCATTCAAATAAGGATAATAGATATTTCCATTGTAGAGAGTTATATCTCCAACCGAATCATATCCAGTTGAACCTAAAAAGATTACTTCACCTGTAATAGTATTTATCCGATAAAGTTTATCATCCCCTGTGCTTAATTGATAAAAAATACCATTTCCTATCCCCAGTAAGCCTCGAAAATATGGAAGACTTGGATCACTATGGGTGAAAAATTGAAATGCTATACCAGTTAGTGTGTCTAAAGTGAAAAGATGATGATCAGATACTACTAAAGTGGTATCAGGAAGAAAGGTAATTCCTTCTGGCCAAAATGGAAATGTAGAAGGTAATTCATCATAAGTACAACTGCATTGAGAGGAGTTAACTGTTATTTTATATAAAAGGCTAGAGCCGGTACTAAAGTAAGTTTGAGCATTTAATCTATTAGAGCAATAGATTAAGAAAAGAATAGATAATATAAAAAAGGGAGTTTTCAACCTATATTTAATTTAATATAGTTAGTTCGTTAATAAAGAGGAAGTGAATTAATTCACTTCCTCTTTTACCTTAAATACATGGACCATCAATAAAGCAATCACCATCACTTACAAAAAATACTGAACGTCCTGCCTGTATGGTTACGATGTGAGTATCAGGATTGATTATATCGTGTTGGCATGTAATTGATATGGTTACATCAAAAGTTTCATTATTGAAGATTCGAAATGATCCTCCTTCTGGAACACAGAGCTCTCTTCTAGAAATCATAGTGAAGTCAATATCATAACCCTGTCCAGAAACACTTGAACAAGGAGCAGGTGGCGAAAATGTGCCGCATACGTAATCCCCTTCACATACGCCACAAATTGACAATACAATATCTACGTTTAGTGGATCGAGAATTTCTATGATGCAGCAGCAGCATCCATTTGGACAATCCGTGCAATCATCGGGGGGATCTCTGAAAGCAATTTGCTCAGTATCCGGAATATACTTCTTTGCGATTGGGTCTGGAGTGTTATCACAGCTTGTAAGCAGGAAGAATGTAGCGCAAAGCATGATTGCGAAATTATGTATATTTTTCATGTTTATTTTTTTATTGACACTGGCTCCGATTTAGCCGACCAAGCGTAGGGGCCAGTGCTTTTGGTTAAATGATATTCATTAAATCTAAATAACCTGGCACTGCAGGTTTATGGGGTATGCTGAATGGCCTGCCTCAAAAGTGCACTAAGCTGAGACAGGCTTAAAGCTCATGTGTTGTCACAGGCAAATTCCAGTCCTCCTTTAATAGGGTATAGTTTGAATACAATAAAATTTCAAGCTTCATTGGTGTTCAAATCGATGTTAAATAATCATTCAAACAAACTCAAGTTTATGTATTGCTTTTGGTTTAAAAGCAACAAATCAAGTATGTAATATTTCTAAGACTATATAAAATTCTGAATCCCCATTTTCAATCAGGATCCTAAGATATACACTTATTTTCTTTATTTCCAATGGCATATAAAAAAAAAAAATGTAAAATAGCTGCTTAATCAGGCGATTATGAAACCAATGGTGGCAAGATATTAAATGCAAACGGCTATCGCTACAATGGCCTGGATACCTAATCCATTCAACAGCGTTCATCATTTACAACTATATTTGCACTCCACTTTTTAAAGTTCAAGACAACTAGTCATTATGTTTCAAAGCCTTACCGATAGCCTCGACAATGCGTTTAAAACCCTCAAAGGGGACACCAAACTCACCGAGCTCAATATAGCCGAAGCGATCAAAGAAATACGCCGAAGCCTGGTGGCTGCGGACGTCAACTATAAGATTGCCAAGGAGTTTACTGACAAGATCAAGGACAAGGCCCTTGGAACTAAAAACGTGCTGGCAGCCGTAAAGCCAGGCGAGCTGATGATCAAGATCGTCCAGGATGAGATGATCGACCTGATGGGTGGCCAGGCTGCAGGGATCAATATTAAAGGAAATCCAGGCGTGGTACTGATTGCAGGTTTGCAGGGTAGTGGTAAGACTACGTTCTCTGCCAAACTTGCCAATTTCCTGAAAACGAAAAGAAAGAACAAACCCCTCCTGGTCGCATGTGACGTGTATCGTCCTGCCGCTATGGACCAATTAACAGTGCTTGGTGAATCAATCAATGTTCCTGTCTATAAAGAAATTGAGTCCAAGGATCCGGTTTCCATCGCACTGAAAGCCATAGAGCATGCGCGCAATCATGGTTTTGATGTGGTGATCATTGACACAGCAGGTCGTCTTGCGATTGATGAAGCGATGATGACGGAGATCCGCAATATCAAGGAAGCAGTTCAGCCAAACGAAACGCTTTTTGTTGTGGATTCGATGACGGGACAAGATGCAGTGAATACAGCACTTGCATTCAATGATGTCATCAATTACGATGGTGTCGTATTGACCAAGCTAGATGGTGATACGCGTGGTGGGGCAGCATTATCGGTTAAATATACCGTTGGTAAACCAATCAAATTTGTCAGCACCGGTGAGAAGATGGAGACCATCGATATGTTCTATCCGGATCGTATGGCTCAGCGCATCCTCGGCATGGGGGACATCGTCACTTTTGTAGAGAAAGCACAGGAGCAGTTTGATGAAAAGGAAGCGAAGCGTATTGAAAAGAAGATCAAAAAGAATACGTTTGATTTCAATGACTTCCTCGGCCAGATGGCACAGATCAAAAAAATGGGCGATCTCAAATCACTCATGAGCATGATCCCTGGTGTAGGGAAAGCATTGAAAGATATTGAGATCGATGACAAAGCATTTGTCAAAATTGAATCGATCATTCAATCCATGACACCCACCGAGCGCGAGAATCCTGAATTACTCACCATGACCCGCAAGACCCGCATCGCCAAAGGGTGCGGCCGCGACATCCACGAAGTCAATATGTTTATCAAACAATTTGACCAGATGCGCAAGATGATGCATACACTCTCCAAAGGAGATAATATGCAGCGCATGATGAGCCAGTTTAAAGGGCGGTGATCTCTTAAAGTCTAGCTCTGGATAGAGCCATATTTTTCTTGTAAGCGCGATAGTTGATACAACCTTATCAGTGATCTTGGTGTTTCCACAATGTTATTTGTTATCCTGTTCGTAAGGCTGGATTTGATTTTTTGAAGGGGAATTTTATTGTAAAGTCTTTGTCATCTGATCAAATTACGAAGTTAGCAGACCTCCTAAACGCGAAATATTTTGTATGTTTATTTCCTGAGGTCAAAATGAGATCTTAATCCGAAAAGGATTTTTCTGACTTCCACCCCCTGCCGAATTTGATTTTTAATCCGGCGGAAACCATAATACCCTCCTATTCCTTTTCTGCCAGAAGGGTTTACACATTATTATCCTTTTACATACTGAAACTAAAACCACACATGAAACCTATCACGTTGACACTGCTACTCTTACTCCCCCTGGGATTATCGGCGCAATTTACCCCGGAGGCCCGGATCACCAATGCGGCAGGAAACACTTTCACTTCCTTCAATAATGCCAATGTCATGGCAGCCAATGGAGACATAGTCCATCTTGTGTATACTGATGAACGCGGCCTGGAAGGTGAGGTATACTACCAACGATCTATTGATGGCGGGATATCCTGGCAAACGGCTTTACCACTGACGATTGATAATGGAAGTTTTTCAGGCTATCCGGCGATTGCAGTCTGGAATAATGAAGTGCATGTCGCCTGGTCAGATCAACGTTCCGGGAATGATGAGATCTATTACCGAAAATCTTCTGATGGAGGTACTTCATGGTCTGTAGAAACACGGATCACCAACGATTCTGGTGATTCCGGTTTTCCTTGCATATCAGCTACAGGTCCGGTGGTACATCTTGTCTGGACAGACAACCGTATTGATGATGGAGAAATTTACTATTGCCATTCTCTCAATTCCGGGCAGAGTTGGGGTGATCGGGTTAGATTGACAAATAATCCTGAAAATTCAACGAACGCTTCAGTGTCCTCCTCATCTAATGAGGTGCATGTCGTCTGGCAGGATGATCGGACTGGGAATGATGAGATTTATTACAAACGATCTACAAACGGTGGCCTCACATGGGATTCCGATTTGCGCTTAACTAATAATCAATTTGAATCAAGTTTCCCATCATCTATTGTCATGGGCAAAACCATACTTGTCGTTTGGTCTGATCTGCGTGAGGGCAATGCGGAAATTTTTGGCCTTCGTTCGATTGACAGCGGAAATACCTGGTCAGAAGCTACGCGTCTAACTAATACACTGAGGGAGTCATTACAACCAAAGATTACAATGGAAGGTGCATTTGCCTTTTTAACATGGCATGAATACCATGATGGATTTGCGAATTGGGAAGTGGAATCACGGTATTCCACGGATGGTGGTTTTACATGGACACCACGCAGACAAATCTCGGCTGAAGATGGATTTTCGGGGAATGCAACAGTTTGCGTGGAGAATTTGCTTGTGATGATTGCATGGACCGATAGTCGTTTCGGAGATACTGAAATTTTAACCCGTCGAAATCCAACGGGTAATCCGTTGCATTCTACGCATACATTGAACTGGGCGTATAGTACAGGAGCTGGTGGATCAAGTGCGGCGACTGACATGGTCACTGATGCTGATGGGAATATTTTCCTGACAGGCAACTTTCAAAATTCTATTGATTTTGATCCAGATAATGATCTACACATTTTGTCATCAACAGGTGCCGATGATATTTTTATTTCCAAAACTTCACCTTCAGGTGAAGTGCTTTGGGCTGAGCGAATTGGAGGTACCGGAACGGATCAAGCACTTAGTATGGCCATGGACCAGGAAGGTAATGTGATAGTGACAGGTTCATTTCATGGAACGGCTGATTTTGATCCGGGCCCAAATGTATATCCATTGTCGGCGAGTGTGGATGGTGATGCTTTTATTGCCAAGCTTGATGAAAACGGTGATTTTCTCTGGGCGGTTAAAATTACGGGGAATGGATTCAATGAAATCCGTTCAGTAAAGACAGATGGCACGAATAATATTTTTGTATCCGGTCTGTTTGAAAATACAGCAGATTTCGATCCGACAGATGGCACTTTGCTTCAATCCAGTAAGGGACTGGAAGATATTTTTCTGGCCAAGTATACACCCGACGGACAATTGATTTGGGTGCATGGAATTGGTGGCGCTGGTTCTGATGTCGGACGTGCATTGACAGTGACACTCACTGGACAAGTATGGGTTGCAGGCCATTTTTCTGAAAGTGTTGATTTCAATCCCAATTCAGATGATGCTACATTGACTGCACAAGGATTGGAGGATATTTTTGTGGCTACCTACTCTGGTCAGGGAAACTATATACGTGCCTTACGAATTGGAGGGAATCAAGATGACGAAGTCAATGGCATGCACATGGATGCTTCCGGTAATATTCTATTGACAGGGATGTTTAGAGAAGTTGTGGATTTCAATCCAAGCACGTTTACCGCCTTCATGGGCTCCAAAGGAGGGGATGATGGGTATGTTGTAAAACTAACGTCTTCCGGTACATTTGTTTGGGCACGAAGTTTTGGAGGAGAAGATCACGATAAAGGGATTGATATCAGCGCAGATATTCATGGAAATATCCTGGTCTCCGGGTATTTTAAAGGATATGCAGATTTTTATTCCGGTGTTCCGGATTCCTGGGCGCAGGCTACTGGTGAAGAGGATCTTTTCGTACTCATGATGAATTCAAAAGGTGATTTTGG
>DASXWI010000565.1:0-2041 GCA_036503755.1 Saprospiraceae bacterium
ATCACTCCATCACTCCATCACTCCATCTCCATCACCTCATATTTCCTCTAGTGTTGACTCCCCCTTTGACATATCCCCTGATGTCCATTGCCATGCTTCGTGAAGCCTGATTCGACCATCGCTCATCACTTCTGGTATGGACCTGCAAACCCCGGTCATAATTTCGCCACGCTCATTGACCTGGTGATAACGCATGTCGATGACACCATCATCATCTACTAGTCCAATTAGGTGACCTGAGATGATTCGACTGCCCGAATATGAGCAAGTGAGGATTTGTCCTTCTTGCTTATAATGGAAAATTGTGTCTCCTGTCACTTCACCATTGTCGGTATTTTGAATTGGCCGGAAGGTTTTGTTGTGGTAATTCATAAATCGAATTAACGAAGATTTTTGGATAGATGTTGGCCTGACGTCAAAGACGTCTTCCCTTGATTTTCAGTAGCCCATGCCCAGTGATCCTGCACGACGTTAGTCGACGTACGCCGAACGTTTATTTTTTTATAAAAATAAACGAAGATTCATTAGCTAACTTTAGGCTATGAAATTCATTCTAAAAAAGGACAAGTCCCTCCTCCTGATAATGATCTTAGGATTAGTTGTGTGCGCTTGCAAAAAAGAGGATCAGGCTTCAGGCATTGTAGAACCTGTAACCGCATCCATCAAACTGCAGTCATTGCCTGGCAGTGAAACAGGAATAACATTTATGAACGAAATCAAGGAAGAAGGGAAGATCAACATCTTCACCTGGCACTTCCTCTACAACGGCGCCGGAGTGGCTGCCGGAGACATCAATAATGATGGATTGCCCGATCTCTATTTCGCAGGCAATATGGTGCCTGACAGACTGTATCTAAACAAAGGAAATTTCAAGTTTGAAGACATCACGGCCAATTCAGGTATAAGCACACAAATTTGGTCCAGCGGGGTAACGATGGCCGATGTCAATGCAGACGGATTGCTCGACATCTATGTTTGTAAAAATTCACCCACAGGTATTCCTGATAACAATCGTAATAAACTCTATATCAACCAGGGCAAAAACCTTTTCCGCGAACAAGCCGCACAGTATGGAATCGATGATACAGGCTTCGGTGTCCAGTCCACTTTTTTTGACGCAGATCATGATGGTGATCTCGATATGTATCTCGTCAATCAACCTTTTGATGAATTCGCCAGCATGGTCAATCGTCCGGAAGTAGTTGCCGGGTATCCAAAAACAGATCGCTTTTTATTCTTCGAAAATGGAAAGTTTGTAGACAAGACTGCGACTTTAGGTATGCAGAATGCACGTTATGGCCTTAATGTCGCGATTGCCGATTTTGATATGAATGGCTGGACGGATCTCTACATCTGCAATGACTACCATCATGCAGACCATCTCTATATGAATGACCAGGGAAAGTTTACCGATGCGCTGCATTTACGGACTGGCCACCTTTCCTTCTATTCCATGGGTGCAGATGTGGGAGATGTCAACATGGATGGATGGCCAGACATCTTCACGCTTGACATGGCTTTTGAAGAACATTTCAAATCCAAAACGAATATGGGCTCGATGGATCCGGCTCGTTTCTGGGGTTTGGTATCCGATGGACAACATTACCAGTACATGCAAAATGCTTTGCAAGTCAATATGGGCAATGGCTATTTTTCCGAACAAGCCCAGGTGGCCGGTATTTCAAAATCCGATTGGAGTTATTCCACTTTATTTGCTGACCTCGACCTGGATGCAGACCAGGACATATTAATCACCAATGGCATACTGCGGGATTTACAAAACAATGATTTTAATGCGGCTGTAAAGGAGCGATATAAAATGATGGTTGGCCCGGACAACTATTTGGATGTTCTAAAAATCCTACCCTCGAATCCAGTGCCAAATATCATTTTTAATAATGATGGTAATATGCAGTTTACAAAACTGGGACCAGAAGCCGGTTTCGATACACCAGGCTTTTCTCATGGTATGGTTTACACCGACCTGGATGGTGATGGTAAACTTGATGTAGTCATCAACAATATGAATGCCCCTGCATCC
>DASXWI010000566.1:0-3641 GCA_036503755.1 Saprospiraceae bacterium
GTTCGGAATAAGTATTGCCAAGACTATTATGGGCGATGCCAATGCGCTGCTTTATTCCCGCCTCCTTGAATATCTTAAGGGCTTTTTCATAATTGATCAAGGCTTCTTCATACTGGTTTTGTTTAAAATAGATGTGCCCGATATCATGGTAGGATTCTGCTATTTTAATGGAGTCATCAAGCTCTTGTCTCAATTTCAGTGAATTAAGGTAATGAGAGAGAGCATCTGTATAATTCGCCTTAAGAAAATGTACAGTACCAATATGGTGATAGGTGTCTGCTATCCCGGATTTATTGCCCATTTTTTGCCACAAGTTCAAGCCATCGGTAAAGTATTTTCTGGCTTCATCGTGTTGGCCTCGAGTAGCATATATAGTGCCTATGCCTCCTAGGCTGGACGCCATTCCCCATGTATATGAAATTTGTTCAGACAATTTATAGGCAGTATTGTAATGCTCAAGCGCTTGGTCTAAGCGACCCTGAGACCTATGAATTCCTCCAAGGTGGAGGTGAGCAATCCCTTGTCCTTTGATATCACCAAGACCGTTAAACATGTCAAGAGCTTCATTCACCAGACGCATTCCTTCATCTGCTTTTCCTTCAACGGAGTTTAAAGCCCCTAAATACATTTTATTAGATGCAATCACTGGTTGAAGATTATTTTCTTCACTGATCAATAGGGAGGTATTCAGCGATTCTTTGGCTTTTGGCAGAATGCGTTGTCTATAATAAATCGTGCCTATTATGTTATGGCTTAAAGCAATTCCTTTAATGTATCCTGCTGATTCAGCTTTGACCAAACCATTACTGGCAAGATCATAGGCTTCATTGTACATCGCGATCTCACTCTGCTTTTCAGCTTGATCAAGAAGTGTTTCTATTTCTTTGATTTGTTCCGGGGTAGGTGTAGCACGAGGTACCGACGAATTGGATTTCGTACTTGCCTGAGCTGACAAGGCGACTGGCAAGATTCCAGGTGACAAGCAGCCAAACAATAGGAACCAAAAAGCATTTACTGCGCTTATTCGTAAACAGGAACGTCCAAATCTATAAGCATGGAATCGGTAAACCTTCATATCTGTTGACGTCAAATGACCAAACCTTCCAATAATATACAAAAATACTGGTACACCTTTCGTTGGGGAATAGCATGATCATGCTAAGAACCGAGAACTTTACTACCTGGTACAGGTCCATTCGATCATCGCAAAGGTTGATTCATCATTCAATTTCGCCCTCTCCTCTGGTCAAAATTGCCTTGGTTGAAGACAAGAGATAGTTTTGGGGTATTCAATCATCCATAAAATAATTACCTATGAAATACTTCCCAATCGCTCTGACAATGCTGATCAGCTTATCTGGTCTTTTTACCATGACATCCTGCTCCAATTCAAATGATGATAGTGCAGACCTGCAACAAACAGTTGTTGAGAATACTGTTCAATCGGGTCAATGGAGGATTACATCCTTTATTGATTCAGGTAAAGATGAAACCTCAGATTTTAGTGGGTTTTCCTTCAACTTTGAAAGTAATGGAGCACTCACCTCAACAAATGGAAATACTACGTATAGTGGAACGTGGAGTGTCACAGACCATAACAGCAATGACGATAATCCGGGCGGTGATCTTGATTTTAACATCCTATTTAATCTCAATAACCAGTTTGAAGATATCAGCGAAGACTGGCACATTGTCTCCCAATCCTCCACCCGCATAGAGTTAATTCACATAAGTGGTGGAAATGGTGGAACGGACAACCTGATCTTTGAGAAAATGTAACGGGCTAATACAGTTTAAAGTAGGGTTTTATATTGAGGTGTTCTTCCTTTTGGATACCTTTTACAGGAGCGCATTCTGCATGAATGCGCTCCTGCCTATTATAGTCTGCCCCATCCAAATTGCGAATTTCAATTTGTCTCCCCTGGGTGCTTCGCAATCCCGGGGCTGATGAGTTTTTACCCCGGGGTTTACGGAACTATGTTGCTCGAAGAGAAACGAAGTGGAGAAAAACAGGGGAGAGAAATTGAAGTATACAATTTCGAAGGGGGCAAACGGAAATTCGAAGGGGCAAATGATTTGTTTCCAATATCCTGATTTATCATTATAGTGCAGTTAGGTTTAACTAACTTACTTTGTAAAATGGTAAATATGCCTTCTTCTCCTGGTGAAGCAGTATCCATTTTGAAAAATGACCCTAAGACAATTCGATCTTGGGCCATGTACGATTGGGCCAATTCGGCATATGCCTTGGTCATCGTGTCCGCGATTTTTCCCGCTTATTACAATGAGATCACTGCCGTTAATAGTAATGCGACCATTCAACTCTTTGGCTTGAGTATTGTAAATACCGCAGCATATTCCATCAACCTTGGCCTTGCTTTTGGAATTGTAGCCTTGATCTCTCCTATTCTCTCTTCCATTGCAGATTACAATGGCAATCACAAAGCTTTTATGAAGTTTTTCTGCTACATGGGGGCTACGGGATGTATATCTTTGTTTTTCTTTTCCGATCCCAAGGATGTTCAACTTGCCTTACTAGGTATGTTGTTTGCCACCGTAGGATATTCGGGGAGTATTGTTTTTTATAATGCTTATCTACCTGCTATTGCCACCGAAGACCGGCAGGATAAAGTGAGTGCGCGTGGGTATGCCTTCGGATACATTGGAGCTACGACCTTGCTGATTCTCAACCTTGCTTTTATTTTGAATCGTGAGGCCCTCGGTGTTGAAGATGGCACCTTACTGCCAAGATTATCTTTTCTTTTGACAGGTTTATGGTGGCTGGGTTTCGCCTTGATTACTTTTCGTGTATTGCCCAAAGGATTATATGCTCCAAAGCCTAAAGGGAAGAATCTACTAAATGGGTACATGGAGTTATTGAAAATATGGAACCTCCTCAAAGTGCAGCGACGGCTCCGTACTTTTTTATTCAGTTTCTTTTTTTACATCATGGGTGTGCAGACAGTGATGTTTATGGCATCGTCATTTGGGGATAAAGAAATACACCTTAGCCTGACTCAACTGATCACTACCGTTTTACTGCTGGAGTATATCGGCATAGGGGGTGCCTTCTTGTTTGCCTGGATATCAAAAAAAATAGGGAATGTCAGAGCCTTGATGATTGCGGTGACGGCATGGATCCTTATTTGTGCAGGAGCTTATTTTATCATCACACCATTGCATTTTTATATCGTTGCGTTTTTTATCGGCATCGTCATGGGAGGTATTCAATCATTATCCAGGTCTACGTATGCCAAGATGATTCCGGAGACCGGTAATAATGCAGGTTACTTCAGCTTTTATGATGTGTGTGAAAAGTTGGCTATGATGTGTGGCCTGGTCATGTTTGGCACACTCGATAACCTTACTGGCAGTATGCGTCATTCAATCTTTGCCTTGGCACTTTGGTTTGCAATAGGCTTACTCTTGCTATGGTTGGTACTGCGCACTAAATCTATTACACAACCTCTCCCGACATAATGGATAAGAAACAACATGTGAGCATACCGAAGGAAGGTGAAAATCCGGAACACATCCTTCAAAGGATCAGGGAGATGAAACAGGCAGATGTAGCCTGGAAAGAAGGGAGAGTATGGAGCCTTGTCTATTTCGCGGATGAAACGCATGATCAATTGCTCAAA
>DASXWI010000567.1:0-1828 GCA_036503755.1 Saprospiraceae bacterium
AAGAAACAGATATGATCCTTGGGGCCGCAGCCAAATTTGGATTGAAACCAAAAATCCATGCTAATGAGCTCGATTATTCAGGAGGGATCCAGGTCGGGGTAAAACATAAAGCCATTTCTGTCGACCATCTTGAATATACTGGCTCCGCAGAAATTGAAGCGCTTGCCGGAAGTCAGACTATTGCGACCATCCTTCCATCCACTGCTTTCTTCCTCGGCCTTCCATATGCTCCTGCCAGAAATATGATAGAGAATGGATTGTGCGTGGCATTAGCAAGTGATTACAATCCTGGCTCCTCCCCCAGTGGAAATATTTCATTTATCGTTTCCCTCGCTTGTATAAAACTTAAAATGCTTCCGGAAGAAGCCATCAATGCTGTAACTATTAATGGAGCTGCCGCTATGGAACTATCTAATTTAGTGGGAAGTATAACGCTTCAGAAATCAGCTAACCTAATCATTACTAAACCTGTTTCCAGCCTTGCATACCTTCCTTACGCTTTTGGCAGTCCATGGGTTGAGAAAGTAATCCTGAAAGGCAAACCCTGCTGATCTTAATTTTTTCAATACTCGATTCTCATCCAGTTGTTTCAGAATCAATGACCTGCATTTCATTGCAACTTTCCCGTTGGTCATTTTACTCTTTTGATTGGCTAAAAACGGGTTCATATTCATACTTTTAAAGACCCTTTCTCCGTTTGTCCTGAGTCCTGACCCTCAGGCAGCCTTTAAAGCCCATCGGTTATCTAATTAATAGGTTAACTCCTTTATAAAATAATTGAAAACCCGGACCTGAAACCCAAATGGAAAGGTTATTTTTGCGCGAACATATTATAGAAATACTTCATACAAATTGCCTGAATGGAAAATCATTATGTTAACCACATACGAAATTGGGTTTGCCTCCTGGCCATTTTCGCAGTTTTTTCCATTCCTTTCTCCCATGCCAATAATCTGATTGGAGGGACAATGAATTCATCCTCAAGTATTGGGGTAGATTCCGTAACCTTCCAGTTTAATTGTATCGATGGTGCCCCAGGGGATACGATCTGTATTCCAGTTACCGTCGAAAATTTTAATAATATCAACATTATCCAGTTCGAGATTTTCTGGAACAGTAGCGTTCTGGATTATATAGAAGTTTCAAATCCTGGAACAACAAGCATCAACGTTGTAGCTGATTTCAATTTGTCAGGCCCAAACGCTTTAAAATTTATTCCACTGGGCTTCCCTATCGATGGAGAATCACTGCCAGATGGAACCGTTCTCTTTGAAATATGTTTCCGGATCATTGGTTTCCCGGATTCTACAAGCTGTGTAGGCATAAGTCCTTTTTTCGAATTTGAAGTTGGTGATGTCAATGGACAAGTACCTGCTGATTCTATAAACTGCTGTATGATGGTAGAGGATGCAGTTGACCTGGTTGGTTTCATCACAAGCTGCGGTCCATCAATGGCAGGAGGGAATGGAGCTATAGATGTAAACGTATATGGTGGTACTGCACCTTATACAATTACGGGTGTGCCTGGAGGACCTTTTAATATTCCTACAGAAGGTGGTAGTCTTGTCATTAATGCCCCGACAGGATCATACACCATAACGATAACTGATGCATTGGGAAGCAATGTCAATTATACCACTGAGGTTTCGACTATTGAATTGACCGTAACCACAAGGCCTAAGGATCCAACTTGTTACAAATTTAAAAATGGTACCATCTGGATCAAACCGCAAGGTGGTACGGAGCCCTATAGCTATATCTGGCAAAGCATGTCTAATGCAAGTCTTGCAGGTTCGGGATTTATACGCAACCTGGGTGATTCTTCTTT
>DASXWI010000568.1:0-2281 GCA_036503755.1 Saprospiraceae bacterium
CCATTGGGAAGGTCCGGCTGGAGGTATAATAGGGACTGCGGATAGTATTTCAGCAGTCGCCAATATTCCAGGTGAATACTATTATCTATACGCCCTGGATACATTGCTGGGTTGTGAGAATTACGATTCTGTATTTGTCTCCGATCTTACGGTGCTACCAATAGCTGATATTAATATTGTTGAACAAATTACTTGTGTTGATAGTGATGCCTTGCTTGATATAGGGTCTTCCAGCACAGGTCAGAATATTGTATATACCTGGTCGGGTCCTGGTCTAAATAATATTGTATCAAATTCGATTGAGCCTACACTACCCGGACAATACTATCTCGATGTTGTAAATGAGGAAACTGGTTGCGCCGCAAGGGATACTGCTGACCTGATACTGCCGATGGAGCCTCAGGATTTATTGGCTGATATTTCAATACCGATTTGCGAAGGAGATACTTCGGGCCAAATAACAATTGCCAATGTCACAGGAGGAACTCCGCCTTATATGTATTCTCTTGATGGAAGCTTGCCGCAAAGCTCGCCTGTATTTACCGGGATCATGGCTGGAAATTATACAATTGCAGTTGTGGATGCCAATGGATGTACATACAGTGAGCAGGTATCCGTAGCGGATGGACTAGCTCTAAGTATTAATATCGGACCTGACATAGATCTCGTTCTTGGAGACAGCACAGTTTTGTCGGCAGATGTTAGTCTTCCATGGTCACAAATCGATTCTATTGTCTGGACGCCGATGGAAGTATTGTCATGCACACATTGTATATCCCCAACTTTATATGGCTTGCATAGTGGTGTGGTTACAGCTACCGTATACACGGCCGGTTGTATGGATCAGGACATGCTCAACGTAAGGGTAGACATAGATTATAATATTTATATTCCAAATGTCTTTTCGCCAAATGATGATGGCATCAATGATCACGTGACTGTTTTCACGGATGATAAAGTCCGGAAGATCGTTTACCTGGAAATCTTTGACCGATGGGGCAACCAGGTGTTTGTAGCCAATAATATCCTGCCGAATGACCCATTGCTCGGATGGGATGGCTCCTTCAGGGGTAAAAAGATGAATCCCGCTGTCTTTGTCTATATCGCCAGGGTAGAGTTAATTAATGGTGATACCGTCGACCGAAAAGGGGATATAACCATCATCCGGTAATCCGAATTTTAACACATCCATTTTCTGACTCATAATTTGCAGAAAATGAAAAGGTTATATCTCCGTACCTCTTCCAATTAGCTAATCCTTCCTCTCATCGCCTTATTCTGGTATAGTATTTGCCCCAATATCTCTTGGTAACAGGGCTATTCGCTTTACGTATACGTCCATCCTACCAGTTCGAACCCTCTGAAGAATGATGATAGTATTCTTAACGTATTGATATTCAATACATAACGAACAATTTGTAAAGTCTTTACCACTCATGAACTTAAAGAACCGACTGAACATCATCTCAGGTCTACTTCTGGTACTTGTCTTCTTTTCAGGGAAAACTAAAGCAGAAGGGATAAAAGAGTTGGCCCCCACAGTAGCCGATTCTGTAATGCTTCATACGAATGCATCCGGTTTTGGAAACTTTGCTTCTTTTGTAAGCTTTGGGACTTCCTCGAGTCTTAACCTACGCATTACGGATGCCACAAATGACTCCATATATATAGGTCTATCTGCGGAAGCAGATGACTTTGGTGTTATAACGGGTCCTGCTACGTATAACTTCAGGATCCTGGATCCTACAGGTGCAGTGGCGTTTGGCCCATTTGTAATTGGATCCGCTAACGACAATGCCACCTCATGGGCACTTGCAGCCAATGGCCCAGATGTCAATGGTATGGGTGGATATAGCACAAATACCGGTTTATTCCCTTATTCGAGATTTAAACCTACCATGACAGGGGACTATGTGATCCAGTTTGATGACAACATCCCTTTTAATATTGTCAACGTATTGTTTTATGACTTTACAGTCAGGAATAGTGGCGTAGTGCAACCTGGTCGCCTTTGGTCGCAAAACTGGGCATTACGTACTCCTCCTATCAATGAAAATGTCCCTCCTGAATGTCAGTTCGATCGTCCTTTCAATGGTGTATTCTATTCCTATACAATGGATGGATTCGTTTCAAGGATCGACTTTAACAATTCTGATTTTCAAGGGCTGTCGTTTACCGTTTCTTTTGGTGACAGGGGTCCTGGTAACACAGGAAATGTAATTGCTGACAGACGCTCTGTCAATGATATGAACGCTACTTCCAATAATGCGGATCATATGGT
>DASXWI010000569.1:0-1555 GCA_036503755.1 Saprospiraceae bacterium
ATTTGGCTAGCTATTTGAGATCATAATCAATACCAATACAATAAAAATCAGAGCATGAATCCAGTTGCAGGCATTTATGGATTAGGAACGCTGGGATGCAACCTGGCGAGGAACCTTGGCTTACGAGGGTTTGAACTGGCCTTGTGCAATGCTGTACCAGATCCTAAGCCTGAAAACAAGCCGCAACAAGTTATCTCCAGGTTTCCTGAGTTAAGCAAGGCAAAAGGGTTTGATACAATTGATGCATTTATTTCAAGCCTTGCCACTCCACGGTTAGTCATGATGATGCTTACTGCAGAAGATTCAATTGACAATGCGCTTCAAGCGATCGTTCCATACTTATCGCAAGGGGATGTGTTGATTGATGGAAGCAATACCCATTTTTCGGATACAACACGTCGTTATCACCAGATGAAAGAAAAAGGAATTCATTTCCTCGGGTGTGGATTTTCTGGAGGATTGGATGGTATTTCAAATGGCATATCTGTTATGCCCGGAGGATCAGAAGAAGGGTATAGAATTGCGCGACCTGTTCTGGAAGCTGTAGCTGCAAGGTCAGTGGATCAAACTCCATGCTGCACTTACATCGGTCCTGAAGGTGCAGGGCATTTTGTCAAAATCGTGCACAACGGTATAGAGTATGCAGAAATGCAATTATTCGCGGAAGTATATGCCATCCTGAGATGGGCTGTGGGATTGACACCTGACCACATTGCAGAAGTATTGTCTGCATGGAAGGAAACAGATGCATCCGGGTACCTGCTTGATATTACATTAGATATACTGCGTCAACGAAAGGGTGATGAATATGTGATCGATAGTATACTCGATAGTGCGGGTCATAAAGGAACTGGTGTGTATGCTGTTCAAGCTGCAGCTGGATTTGGTGTGCCGGCCATGATGATTACGGCAGCTTTGCATGCACGATATTTATCAGGCCAAAGACATATCCGCACACATCTCGATGAAGTAACGAGATCAACCCCTCGAAAGAATGCATCTATGGGTACAACAGATTTGTACAATGCATTTCAACTGGCACGTATTATCAATTACCACGAAGGCTTTTCCATCATCCGTGCTGTGTCGTCCCAATATCAATGGAATATCAATCTCTCTGAATTGTCAAGGATATGGACGAATGGATGTATTATTCGTTCATCGTTGATGAATCGTTTTGTCAAACTTTGGGAAGATTGGGATGATGAGTTGATCCTGCATCCTGAAGTCAAACCGCTTATTGCGGCGACATGGCCAGGCTTGCGTCGTATCAATCAAGTGTCGTCTTCAGAGACACTTTTTACGCCATGTCTTGTAGCGGCATCACAATATATTGCCGGTGCTTCGCTTCGTTTTCCGGCGGCTAATCTCATCCAGGCGCAACGCGATTATTTTGGTGCCTATGGTTTTAGGAGGACAGATGATCCGGAAGGACCGGTGAGGTATTACGATTGGAGGGAGTGAGAGTAGGTATAAAAAAAACGGCCTTCTTATTCAGGAAGGCCGTTTTTTTTTATAGGATTTAATTATTTCATATCATAACAAGTGATCGTCT
>DASXWI010000570.1:0-1734 GCA_036503755.1 Saprospiraceae bacterium
TGTACTCCGTGGTGCCTCCAATTGACTCCGTGCGAACATAATTCATGATAGAAATTATAGAGTGAAAAGTGAAATAATTTTGTAGAGAACAATGAATAAAATCATAGTAAACTTCTGTCCAACGGGGATGGTGCCGACGAAAAAGGAGACACCTTATGTACCTGTTTCGCCGGGTGAGATAATAGAACAAACCCACCAGGCATATGAAATCGGGATCACGATTGCGCATCTGCACGCCAGGGAAGAGGACGGCCAACCCACCTATAAGAAAAGTGTCTATCAAGAAATCTTTGAAGGTGTAAGAAAACATTGCCCGGGATTGATCATTTGTGGCAGCACGTCAGGTAGAAATTTTCCTGAATTTGAAAAGCGATCCGAGGTGATCGAACTCAAACCAGATATGTGTTCGTTGACGCTGTCTTCCTTAAACTTTACAAACCAGGCTTCGATCAACGCACCGGACATGATTGTCAGGCTAGCTACTAAAATGAAAGACTACGGAGTCATACCTGAATTTGAAATTTTTGATTTTGGCATGATCAATTATGGTTTATACCTTCTCCAAAAAGGAATTCATACCTCTCCTGTGTACTGGAATTTATTATTTGGAAACATTGCCGGCTTTCAACCCACCTGGTCGCAGATGGGGATGGCCATCCATGAAATTCCATCATATCATTATATTGCATTTGCCGGATTGGGTGCTTCGCAATTAAGAGTAAATGCAAATGCCATTGCAATGGGCTATGGCGTTCGTGTGGGTGTAGAAGATAATATATGGTGGGATGCAAAACGGACTCGATTGGCCACGAATTCAGAACTACTTCAGCGTGTTCATCACCTGATGGAGATCCATGAAAAAAACCTTTTTACGTCTGCTGAATTAGGTGCATTCGGATTTTATAATAAGCAAGCATGAAATCGATCCAGGTCCTGGGCATAAGCAAAGATTATATCTGTGTCATATCAGAAGTGTTGGCCGATGCAGGTATCGCTGAACACATGGATCTCTTTTACAACATACCGCTGGATTTCGGTCCTTCGATTGTGACCTCAGGTTTTTCGTACACGATACAGCCATTTGGTGTATTACCGGACAAAACGAAGCCGGTGATCTTTGGTCTTTCTATGCCGTATAATCGCTTCCCTGTCTATGAATCTTTCCTTGCATCATCAGGAATAGATAAAACTTGTTATGCCAATGTCATTCACCCCACGGCGTATATCTCCCGCAGTGTAGAAATGGATCATGGTGTGCTCGTTGAACCTGGAGTGATCGTAAGCGCACAAAGCCGGATTGGATTTGGTGTATTTATCAAACGTGGAAGTTCAATAGGTCACCACAATACTATTGGCGATTTTACAGATATCAACCCAGGTGTAGTGTTGTCTGGAAGTGTCAATGTTGGTCGAGGATGTATTTTAGGAACAGGCACAGTGGTTATGCACCAAATTACCATTGGGGATAATTGTTACATCGGTGCCGGTAGCGTAGTGACACGCGACATACCTTCCAATAGTATTGCGTATGGCAATCCATGTAAGGTGGCAAAAGCAAATGAAAAATGGTCGATCTGAAGTATGATGCCAGTGCTCTCCCGCTCGTGTCAGTCTCCTGCATGACGTACAACCATGCACCTTACATCAGGCAATGTCTGGATCCCATTCTTGGCCAACAAACAAACTTCCCTTTTGAAATTGTCATACATGATGACGCCTCTACGGATGGTACCA
>DASXWI010000571.1:0-12067 GCA_036503755.1 Saprospiraceae bacterium
CCTGGCTTCCCAAAAGAATTACCAATGTAGATATCCGTTAATCCATCTTCATTTACATCTGCACTTGCACACAGCGGACCAAGATCGGATAATGCCCAAGGCATCATAAAGGTTGTCTCAAAATCTATGAAATCATTTTCGTCATGATTGAATTTGAATTTAGATACTTGTGCAATATCCTTGTACCATGTGGCCGGTGTGGATTTGGTTCTGCCATCTGGAATCGAAGCGTTCTTGTAATCTAGTGTAATACGCTGATTGGTTGAAACATTGGTTAAGGATTGAACCTTTCCATCAGGCCAGGTTACATCTACGCGATCAATAGTTGAATGGGATCCCACGCCGAAATGAATGAGATGCTCAACAGAAGAAAAAATTCCCCGGGTTGGAGATAACATCGAATACTGTTGCTCCTTTCCGTAGTAAATGCGAACCTGTGTACCAATGCCGAAAGGATTGGAGGAAGGGCCATTGCAAACAACTTGTAGAAATTTTCCAATATTTTTTTCAACAGACTGGTTGTCGTAAATGAAAGGTTCATCATCGATATTATTGACAACATAATCAAGGTCACCATCATTATCAAGATCAGCAGTTACAGCACCATTGGACCAGGTTGGAGGCATGGTCATCCAGTCGCCACCTTTATCTTCAAATGTCAAATCACCTTTGTTGCGAAATACAAAATCATTGAGTTTGTATTGAGGGATTAAATCCAGAAAATCATATACATCCTTGAATTGTTGCTTTAGCTCTCCTTTCGCTTTGATTTCAGCAAATGTGAAATTGACAAAATCAATATCAGCCACCTCCCGGTGATATCCATTTGTAACCAGGATATCCTTCCAGCCATCATTATCCATGTCGGCTAACAAACTGCTCCAACTCCAATCGGTCTGAAAAACATCAGCCATACATGCGATATCACTGAAAGTAGAATTGCCATTATTCCGTTGAAGAACATTACGGACCACAGGAGGAAAATACCCATTGCGGATGAGGGTGTTGTATTTGTTTTGCGAGTTCGTACTGATGAGCGTCTTTTTACGGTAATTGGTCTTACTTAACATATCTACTGCAAATACATCAAATAAACCATCGTTATCAAAATCATTTAGATCAGTGCCCATTGTATGTTGCGCCGTGTGCTTGAAATATTTACCAAGTTGATTCGTAAATGTTCCATTTTTATTATTGATGTATAATAGATCCGGTTGGATAAAATCATTGGCTACGTATACATCCATCCATCCATCCTGGTTAAAGTCTTCTACAGCTACACTCAGACCATACCCAAAATTCCAGATACCTGCTTCTTTAGATACATCTTTGAAGCCACCTGATCCATCCGGGCCTACGGGTCCATCATTTCTGTATAACCGATCAGTATCATAAGGATCAATTGGATCAAGAATCGGTACAACACCATTTCCTTGGGCATTAGGTTTAACATTGATCTTACTTGAAAAGCTAAAGTCTACCGGATAATTGAGTAAATAGAGATCAAGGTCTCCGTCATTATCATAATCAAAGAAATTGGCACCCATAGAAGCTGATTGATCATCAATATGGTAAAGTGCTGAAGATTCTGTAAACGTGAGATCCTTGTTATTGATGAAAAGTTTATTTTTTCTCGTCTCATCGGCAGTCGTTCCGGATCTGCACACGTATAAATCTGGCCAGGTATCTGCATTGATATCTACTACGGTTACCGCTACTTCAAAACCATCAGGTGACCCCAATCCGGAAGTGGAGGTAATGTCCTTAAAAGAAAACTCACCCTGGTTGAGGTAAAATTTATTTTCTCCTGAGCAAGAAATGAAATACAGATCCTGCAATCCATCTTTATTGGCATCCAATACAGCGACACCACCACCATTGTAGGTATTGATGTTCGTTGTAATGTTCATATCGAATGTTTCAATGATCTTATTACGAAATGTGATTCCGGTTTCCCCTGATGAACGGAGAACAAGAAGAGGAGAAGTAGCGACCTGAGGTTCATCGCCTGGGATTTGCCCTTCATTAGTGCCAGTTTCCTTACAACTTAAAAGGGAAACCAGCACAAACCCAGCCAGCAAGATGAGGGAGAAGGGAAGTCTTGTGAAAATGGATGTTTGAGTAGAGTGGAAAGTCATACCAGATATCAAAGTCAAGAGGAAGAAAGTAAATAAGGAAAATTTCGGGATAAAATTACAATTAATCCCTATGTGTGTTATGAGTTATGACCAAATCGAAACCTCTCCAACGGGAAGCAACTTTGCTTCTCGAAAAGTCCTCATTTAGTGTGGATTTGCAATCATGGATAGTAGTTCAAGAGGTAGACAAGGCATTGCCTTCGCCTTATCAGGAAAATTCATGCGTAAAATGATGCAAAAAATTGAGGTAAAAAACATATAAATAATTATTAAACAACAAAATATAAATTATTAATAGTTATATATGTTAAAACAATATGCTATTTTTTTTCAAAATTGTGCTTGAGTTGAGAACATATTAAATATATTTGTAATGTGTATTCAATTAATTCAGTTGAGTTATCAATTTATAAAAAACTATAATATGTAAATCAGTCCCATCCCAATACAGGCTCCCAAAGCAGTAACAAAGATTGAAGTACCCAAATTGTCTTAATTATGAGAAAACTGGTAAACGCTGGTTTGAGTAGAAGGATATATCCTTTCTCAGCGGCCCTGATCCTTGTTCTTTGCGGCTTGACCTTTACAATGGAAGCCCAACAGGGATGTGTCATGACTTGTCCCCCAATGGATCCTCCTGTAGAAATACCCTTGTCTTCGGATTGTGAGGATGTATTGACCTACGGGGCTATTGGTGTGGTGTTGGATAATTGCCCTGGAGAAATCATCGTGGACATTATAGTCAATGGGTTACCTGTTGGAGATTCCATCACCTATGATATGATCGGGCAAACTTTCATGGTGATCATTACCCACCCGGCATCAGGTCAATCATGTATGGCTACGATAACGGTGGTAGAACAACAAGCTCCGATCTTTGATTGTCCGGAAGATGTAACACTAGGTTGTGCAACTGATTTGGATGCCTATACTCCATTACTTCCTGAAGATGTCTCTGATTGTTCACCAATAACCATAGATATTGATGACCAACTGATATCATCATCAAATTGTAGTGGTAATATCGTTTCCCAATATCTCAGGACATATACCGTAGTTGATAGTTTTGGAAATGCAGCTTCATGTGAGCAGATTATTTCATTGGAAAAGGCCGATTTGCTGGATGTTGTATTTCCACCATCGCTAATAGGCCCTACTGCTTTAGAGTGCTTCCCTCTTCCTGATACGACGCCGGCAAACACAGGTTATCCTACTGTTGATGGTGGCAATATTCTTACGGGATCATATTGTAATTTAATTGCGGGTCATTCAGACTTCCTGATTCCATTGTGTTCAGGATCCTATAAGATAATGAGGACCTGGATCGTGGTGGATTGGTGTAATAACAACCAGTCGACTAGCGCTGTACAAGTAATAGAGGTGCTGGATGTAACACCACCAATTGTAAATGCTCCACCTAATATCACTGTGTCAACATCTTCTACAGGATGTACAGCCAATGTCATCCTGCTTCCTGCAATTGTTACTGAAGATTGTTCTGAAGTGTATACAGTAAGGATGCAAGGTCCGTTTGGAACAATCAATTCAAATGGTGGGCCACTGCCTCCTCTTCCTGTAGGTCAACATGATATCATTTTTATAGCTACTACAGATTGTATTGTTTCTGGAGAGGATACGATGTCTGTTACTGTGGAGGATCTCTCGCCACCTACACCAGTGTGTCATCAATTTGTTGCCATTCCAGTCAATCAAACAGGAACCTCTCTTGTGCCGGCTACTGTTTTCAATGCCGGAAGTGCTGACAATTGTGGTGATGTATACGTGAAGGTTAGAAGGATGGATACACCAGATGGAGATGAATGTTTCAATCCAGGAAATCCGGGAAATATGTTTGATGATTTCCTCCAATTATGCTGCGAAGACATACCAAACAATAATATTATGGTCATCATGAGGGTGTATGATCAGCTACCTGTAGCAGGACCAGTACCGGATGACTATCTACTCGGACATTTTAATGATTGTATGGTACAGGTAGAAGTACAAGATAAATTACCTCCTCAACTTATTTGTCCAAGTGACCTTACGATCAGTTGTGAATTCCCATTTTCTGATGATAATCTCGATGTATTTGGATCTGTTGTATTGGCCGAAGAAGATCGGGAAGACATATGCATCGATGATCCAGGAGCACCCGGTGGACCAGGTCTTGATTGTATAGGATTGGATGGATTAGCAACAGATAATTGTAATATTGAATTAGAAGAATTGTCTCCTGTCATCGTTATCAACAATTGTGGGGTAGGTACTATTACCAGAACCTTTGTAGCCACTGATGATGGCGGACTTCAAACCTCTTGTCAACAAGTCATCTCCATTATCAATTATGACTTGTTTGACACATCGAACATTGTATGGCCTCAGGATTTTACAACGACGGATATCTGCGAGATTAATCTTCTCGATCCTGAAGATCTTGATCCACCTTATAATCAGCCTACCCTGGATGATGGTCCTTGTGACCTGGTTGGAGCCACCTATGAAGACGCGATATTCGAGTTTTCCAATGGTGACCAGGCTTGTTTTAAAATACTTCGTACATGGACAGTGATGGATTGGTGTCAACTTAATACACCAACAGGGGGTATATGGTCGCATATCCAGGTAATTAAAGTAATGAATACCGTTGCACCAACAATTGAACCTATTGCCGATCTGGACGAATGCTCTTTTGATCCGGAGTGTGGTGGACTTACCATAGATTTTGAGGCCACTGCAGAAGATGATTGTTCAGGTCCGGCTTCACTCACATGGATATATTTTATTGATGAGTTTAATGACAATTCATTTCAGTTTTCCTCTGGCGAAATCATTGGTGGAAGTGTAGCTTTTACAAGGGAAATGCCCATTGGGACACACCGTATTGTTTATACTGTAAATGATTTATGCGGTAATGCAGCAACTGAGGAACAAATTGTTACCATTAGAAGCTGTAAAGCGCCATCTGCAAAATGTATTCACGGGTTGAGTACGAATTTAATGGCTATGGATACAGATGGTGATGGCACACCAGATTGGGGAATGGTAACCTTGCAGGCAGAAATGTTTGATGCCGGAAGTGATCATCCTTGTGGAAATCCGGTGACCGTTGCATTCAGCGCAGATCCTCTGGATGTTACAAGAGTGTTCGATTGCAGTGACTTAGGTGTAAACGAAATAGAAATCTGGGCCATTGATAATAATGGATTAACTGATTTCTGTATTACAACGATTGAAATACAAGACAATAATGGAATTTGCCCTCCACAAGGTGGTGGAACCGGAATTATTTCAGGTAACATCTCTGTACCAGATGCAGGAAAGCTTTCAGGTGCTATGGTTTACCTGGACGGTAGTAACCAATCAGGTATTCCTTCAGGATTAAATGGTCAGTTTGTATTTCCTGCTATGCCCTTGGGTGGTGAATATGTCGTCCGGCCAGTAAGAGATGGAGATGCTCGCAATGGTGTAACAACCCTTGACCTGGTTAAAATTCAAAAGCATTTGCTAGGATTGGAATTGTTTACAAATCCATTTCAATATATAGCAGCTGATGCAAACAATAGTGCCAGCATTACAGCTATTGATATTATACAATTCAGAAAATTGATTCTTGGATACTTCGACGTATTGCCAAGCAATCAATCCTGGAGATTTGTCGACAAAGCCTTTATTTTCCCTGATCCGCTAAACCCCTGGGTATCGACCTGGCCGGAAACATACTCCATCATTCCTTTTGCAAATAGTATGAATGATGTTGATTTTAATGCAGTTAAAATAGGTGACCTCAATAAATCAGCTAATCTCTCTGCAAGCGGTGGAATGATTTTACCAAGAGGAAGTGAGAAATGCCAGGTTGGATATACGGTAGTTGACCAACCCGAAGAGAATATTTATAGAATCGAAATCTATGCTGAAAATGCAGACGATTATAATGCATTGCAATTCTCATTCAACTGGGATCAGAATAGCTTCAAACTATTGGATTGGTCTGCAGGGGAAACAATTTCACCAGAGGATGTGAGATTGCCCTCTACGTCTGGAGATAACGCATCCATAGCTGCATTCTCTGTTAATGGATGGGAAAATGAAAAAACAGTTCTCCTTACGTTATGGGTAGAAAACATAGCATCCATTAAATACCCATTTCAATTGTATCTAAACCAGGGGCCAACATTTCCTGTAGCTTATAAAGCGGCTGATGAGGAAGCAGTGCCAGTACAGCTTCAGCTTCACCAAAAAGGTGGAAACCTTATGGAGAACAGGCCGAATCCATTTAGCGATATGACAACTATCCGTTTTGAAAGTTTCCGGACTGAGCCTGCCACCTTGCGTGTCACCAGTTTGGAGGGACAGATTGTTTTCACAAAGAAAGTGGAGTTAGTTCCCGGGATCAATGAGTTTGTGGTGCGGAAGTCAGAAGTTAAAGCAGATGGAATTTACATCTATGAAATAGAATCAGAATTTCAATATAGTACTAACAGAATGATAATAGTTGATTGATGGGGTGGGGGGTGAGAATCCCCACCTAAATTTTCTGATTGTCCATTTCAGACCAAACGTATAACCGGTAAATGTCTAGGCTACATTTACTAAAGTCGGCTCATGCCTTAGTAATTAACAACTTAATCGTATTCGTGATGGAAACACCATTCAAACCAGTTTTAAGCTACGCAAATCGGATCAGCATCCGTTTACTCCTTTGTTGCTTTTTGATTTCAGGTACAGGCATTAAGAGTTTTGCAAGTCCTGATGATTTAATTCAACGGAGTAAGGCACATCTGCTCACTTCCTGGAATCTTTATGGGACAACCTCCTTGGAGGATGACTCAGAAATTAATGTGGAGGTTGCGCCGGTTGCGTTAAGTTGTATACCGGAAATTAATATTTCCCTCGGCCTTGGCGGATTCGCGGTGCTTGATGCACTGACACTGGTCAATGCTCCAGACTATCCTGCCTTCCAATACGAAGTGGATATCATGGGCCCACTGAATGATACAGTGTTCTGTGCTCAGCTAGGGCAGGAAGTTATGGTTGTTGTCACTGAAATACCCACTGGCAATAGTTGTATGTCTACTGTCTTTGTTGAAGATAAGCTTAGGCCAACCCTTGTTTGTTTAAGTGATACATTGCCTTGTAATATTGATATACAGAGTATCAATTTTGAGGATTATATAGAAACGGCAACAGACAATTGCGATGACGATCCTACATTATGGTATTCCTATGTCATTCAGAATCTACCCTGTAATCCTCATCATTTCACTCAGCAGATACTTGTGACATGGACCGCAACTGATGATTCCGGTAACAGTGCAACTTGCCAGGATATAATTTACCTGAAAAAACCAGCCTTAGGACAAATTGTGTTTCCTCCTAATATTTCTATCAGTTGTGTTAATGCCAATACGGATCCTTCAAATACAGGTGAACCTACTTTCAATGGCGAACCTATTGGACTTACTTGCCAACTTATTGTTTTTCATACAGACCAGGTGATTCCTATGTGTAATGGAGCTATGAAAATTTTAAGAACATGGACGGTAAGAGATTGGTGTACCAGTGGAATGGTAACACGTGTTCAAGAGATCCTTGTCGTTGACAATACTCCGCCGGTGCTTACATGTCCGGCTAACCTTACGATAAATGCAGGTCCAGGTGTTTGTACTACAAAGTATACTTTGCCTTTACCTGTAGTAACAGACCTTTGTGCTACTCCTAATCAGATCGACATAGACTTTTTTGTATATGGTATTCCTGGTATTTATTCTCCAGGACAAATGGTAACACTAGGTCTAGGGACCACTACGATTACCATTCGGGCAACTGATCCTTGTGGAAATTCAAGTACATGCAACTATGTAGTCACCGTCAGGGATAATACACCCCCCGTGTTAATCTGCCCACCAAGTGTAACCGTAGGTTGCTCAGCCAGTACGGCTCCATCCAATACAGGAACAGCCACAGCATATGATATTTGTGATTCATCACCGGATATAACGTATTCTGATATAACTGTGGCTACAACGGATTGCGCATTGGGGTACATTATTACACGAACCTGGACTGCAACTGATAATAGTGGAAATAGTATTTCCTGTATGCAAATGATTACGTTGACAGATAATACCCCTCCTGTCATTACTTGTCCTGTAAATGTTACTATTTCATGTACTGCAAGTACTGCGCCGGCTGCTACCGGGACAGCTACTGCGTCTGATGACTGTGATGATGTCCCGGCTATTACTTTTTCTGATGTAACAGCAGCGGGTGGATGTCCTCAGGATCGTATTATAAATAGAACCTGGAGAGCAACTGATGATTGTGGTAATTCGAGCACATGCTTACAACAAATATTTATAGAAGATAATGTTCCTCCTGTCATTACATGTCCTCCGGATGTAACCATTAATTGTGAAGATTCTACAGCTCCGTCGAATACCGGATTAGCGACAGCCTCTGACAATTGTGATCCTAATCCAATACTGACTTTCTCAGATGTGAATGTACCTGCGGGTCCACACACATATACCATAAACAGGACTTGGACCGCAACGGATCATTGTGGAAATTCAAGTACGTGCCTGCAAGAGATATTGGTTCATGATAATGAGCCTCCAACGATTACCTGCCCTTCAAATATTACAATAGCATGTACCGCCAGTACTTTGCCTGCAAATACCGGTACAGCCACGGCAACGGATAATTGTGATCCAATTCCTGTCATCACCTATGTTGATGTAACAACCGCAGGGGCTTGTCCACAGGAAGGCACCATCACGCGTACATGGACAGCAACGGATGCGTGTGGTAATACGAGTACATGTGTTCAGACCATTGTGATAGACGATAGTGTTGCTCCCTTGATTACCTGCCCAATCAATATAACTATTGAATGCACAGAGAATACATTGCCAGTTAATACGGGTAGTGCAACAGCAACAGACCTTTGTGACCTCTCACCTACCATAACTTTTACAGATGCCATAGCAGGAGGTTCATGTCCTCAGGAGTCTACCATTTCAAGGACCTGGATTGCAACGGATGATTGTGGTAATTCAAGTACATGTCTTCAGACGATTGTGGTCAATGATTCAGCGCCACCAGTCATTACATGTCCAATAAATATTACAATTCTCTGTACAGAGAGCACTGCGCCGTCAAATACGGGAACTGCTACAGCTTCAGATCTCTGCGATATTTCGCCAGCTGTTACTTTCACAGATGTAACGGTTGCGGGAATATGCACGCAGGAGTATACTATTAACAGAACATGGCAAGCTACTGATGATTGCGGTAATTCAAGCACTTGTTTGCAGACCATCTTCATCAATGATAATGCAGCACCTCTGATTACATGCCCTTCAAATATTACAATAGAATGCAGTGCAAGCACTTTACCTGCGAACACGGGTACTGCAACTGCTACGGATAATTGTACAGGTACACCAACTATTGCCTTTAGCGATGTAACTGCAGGGGGAGCATGTCCACAAGAATTGACCATTACGAGAACATGGACAGCGTCAGATGGATGTGGCAATTCAACAAGTTGTATCCAGATTATTGTAGTGGATGATAGCGTGGCTCCAGTGATTACTTGCCCGGCAAACGTCACTATTTCATGTACAGATAACACGGCACCAGCTAGCACAGGTCTCGCAACTGCCGTAGACAACTGTGATACTTCCCCTAGTATTGCCTTTTCTGATTTAACAGTAGCAGGAGGCACGTGCGCCCAGGAGTATACCATCAATCGTACCTGGATTGCAACAGATGACTGTGGAAATGCAAGTACATGTCTTCAGGTTATTTTCATTGATGATAGTACACCTCCAGTGATTACATGTCCTGTTAGTGTGACAATTGAATGTTCAGAAAGTACTTTGCCAGCGAATACTGGTACTGCAACAGCTACAGACAATTGTGATGGCACTCCATTGATTTCATTTTCGGATATTTCTGTCCCTGGCCCATGCCCGCAGGAATTTTCAATATCAAGAACTTGGACAGCAAGTGATGATTGTGGTAACTCAAGCACATGTGTTCAGGCTATTATAATTATTGACTCAACTCCACCATCAATTACCTGTCCGATCAATGTAACCATAGAATGTACAGAAAGTACTGCCCCATCCAATACTGGGGTAGCCATTGCATCGGATGTATGTGATACAACTCCTGGAGTGACGTTTTCAGACATTACTTTAGCCGCTGGTTGTGAAAATGAATATTCGATTACCAGGACATGGACGGCAACTGATGATTGTGGAAACACAAGTACATGTAATCAAATTATTTCTGTCCAGGACAATACGCCTCCGACTATCACATGTCCGGATGATGTAACAATAAGTTGTTCCGATAATACTGATCCTGGTGTAACAGGTTCTGCCACTGCCACTGATAATTGTGATGATACTCCTGCAATTGATTTCACAGATGTCACTGGTGGAGGTTCTTGTGAAGATGGTATAATCATAACAAGGACCTGGACAGCTACAGATGGTTGCGGAAATACGAGCACTTGTATCCAGATTATTTTGGCTATTGATAATACAGCACCAACCATCACCTGCCCTTCGTCACTAACCATTGAATGTGATGAGAGTACTGATCCTGATAATACAGGAATAGCGACAGGAATCGACCTTTGTGACTCCTCTCCTTTGATTGACTTTTCAGATGTCACAGCCGCGGGAAATGATTGCCCTGAGGAATATACAATAACAAGAACGTGGATCGCGACGGATGAATGTGGTAATTCAAGTACCTGTACACAAATCATTTCGATTGATGATAGTACTGCTCCTTTAGTCACTTGTCCTGATGATGTAACACTTGAATGTGGAGATGACACCTTGCCAGGAAGTACAGGTACTGCAACTGCATCTGATAACTGCGATACCGCTCCTTCTGTAGATTTTGATGATGTCACTTTTGGCAATGGTTGTCCGGATGGATATACGATTACAAGAACCTGGATAGCCACCGATAATTGCGGTAATACTGGGGTTTGTACCCAGACTATTGTCATTGATGATAACCAGGCCCCGCTTGTATTTTGCCCGGCCAATACGACCATAGATTGTGAAGCGAGTACAGCACCTGGAAATACAGGAACAGCAACTGCAAGTGATGCATGCGATGAGAATCCAGATGTAACCTTTACGGATGCTATTGTAGCTGGAGCATGTCCCCAGGAATTTACCATTGTCAGAACCTGGATGGCAACAGATAATTGTGGAAATACTGGTACTTGTAATCAAATGATCGGCGTAGAGGATACAACCGCGCCAGCGTGTGTGGCTGTGAATATAACAGTATCACTTGATGGAAGTGGGAATGTCACTATACTTGCATCGCAAGTCGGCTCCGGCTCCTCAGATAATTGCGGTACAACAACTTTAGCTGTTGCACCCAACACATTTGATTGTGAAGATATAGGTGAAAACCTTGTTGTCCTTACGGTAACGGATTGTCCAGGTAATTCCTCAACCTGCACAGCCACAGTAACAGTTGAAGACAACAGTTCATTACAAGCCAATTGCCAGGACCTGGTTATTTTCCTGGATGCAAATGGTAATGCGTCGGTTGATCCGGCAGATGTAGATAATGGTTCCGGTGGTGGATGTAGCGGTGGTGACCTTGAGTTTGACTTATCTCAAACTGAATTCAATTGTACGGATCTCGGTACGAATGTTGTAATCCTTACCGTAACCGACGAAGAAGGTAATACAGCTACTTGTACAGCCATTATTACCGTTACAGAATTATTCCCACCTGAGATTACATGTCCGGCAAATCTCACCGTCGATTGTCATGAAGTAACTGATCCTGATAATACCGGACAGTTTGGTAATGCAACAGCAACAGATAACTGCCCCGGTGTTTTCATCACAGAAACGCATGTAATAAACCTGAGTGAA
>DASXWI010000572.1:0-5995 GCA_036503755.1 Saprospiraceae bacterium
CGATCTCCCCTATTTTATATTGATCTGTGAGTTTGTTTTTCCAGCGGCCACGAATGTATTTCTCTGTCAGGGTAAGCTTGATTTTGGTCACGGTCTGCAGGTGCATGGACTCAAACTTCAATTTTCCCTCGATCAAACCAGAAGCACCAGATACTTCATCCGGCAGGATCATTTCGATCTTGACACCTTCTATTCCGAGCCATCGTTTTACTTTTCCAAACATGTATTTAGCTGATAACTGTCAGCCATCGGCTGTCAGCTTTCAGCATTTAGCTTCCAGCCTCCAGCTACCAGCTTCCAGAGTACAATTAATTAGCTTCATCACTCACAACTCACAACTTACTATTCACGACTCACGACTGACGTTACTCACCGCTCACTGCTCACCATTCACTCTTCTTGATTCACGACTCACAACTTAATATTCACTTCTAACTGCTAGCTGCTAGCTGCTAACTTAAACAAATCTCTTCATCCACGACTCCCCTAGTGGCACTGTCCATCGCTGGATATAATCTTTCCGGTTTGCCACCAAATTGTCAAAAACGCGGGTATTCAAATTGATTTGTCCTCCTGTGACAGCCTGTTTCAAATCATGGAGTGGGATGATGTGAATTTCTTCCTTATCATCCAGCCATGCGATATTACTTCTTTCTAACAATGTGCAGTGATACTTCTGTTCTAGCTTTTTGACAAACGCCACAGATTTATCGATCGAACAACCACTGGTCGAAGCCATTGTCTCATCCACCACCAAAACCACAAACAAATCATGCATCACTCCCCCAATCGCTTTGAGATCCTGGTTGTGACTGGTCCATTGGCGGCAAAACGCCTCAATGTCTTCATTCACATGAGGGATATCCTCTTCCCTGAAGGGCCTGTCTGCCTGGTAAATCCAGACTCTTGATTCATCCGGAAAGGCTAAAAGATTTCTCATAACTAAAGTGCTACCAACCTATTGCCCCTACGGGGCATTGAATTATCCGCTTGTTCCGCTTGTTCAAGCCTCCCGACTTGAACTTAATATCCTCGCGTCTCCTGACGAGAGCGTAATATACAATCATGTAGTTACGCCCCTTCAGGTCTAAATGAAAAGTTTCATTCTTCATTTTTCATTCTTCATTTTTCAATGCTCACTGTTCACTGTTCACTACTCTATTCAGCACCAACTCCGAAAGGTCATAAACCATCACTTCATCCTGTTTGTCGACTGCTTTTACCCCGTCGGATAACATCGTCATACAAAACGGACAATTGGACACAATAGTTGCAGCTCCGGTACCTATGGCTTCTTCAACTCGCTCTGTATTGATCCGTTTATCCCCAGGTTCATCTTCTTTAAACATCTGAGCACCTCCTGCTCCGCAACATAATCCATTGGACCGCGAGCGGCTCATTTCCTTTATTTCAACATTAAGTTCAGCAAGCACTTCACGAGGGACTTCGTAGATATTATTTACTCTACCCAGGTAACAAGAATCATGGTAAGTAACTGTCAGTGGTGCAGCATCCTGTTTCAATCTAATCTTTCCATCTTTCAATAACTGTTGGATGATCTGTGTATGATGCATCACTTCGTAACGCCCACCTAATACAGGATACTCGTTCTTTAGTGTATTAAAGCAATGAGGGCATGAAGCAATAATCTTAGTGATCCCATATTGATCTAATGTTCCAATATTCTGGTGCGCAAGCATCTGAAAGAGAAATTCGTTTCCCGCACGTCGTGCAGGATCACCTGAGCATGCTTCTTCATCACCAAGAATCGCGAAATCAACTCCTGCAGCATTCAACAGTTTCACCAAAGCCACGCTGATCTTCTGCGACCTCGGGTCATAGCTGCCTGAACACCCCACCCAAAACAAATATTCAGGCTTTCGGCCTTCGGCCGCTAGTTGTCCCACAGTTTTTACATCAATTCCCATTAGTTATTTCTATGCTTTATTCGCCGTGACTTCACGCGACTTTTCACGAATTTATTAAATGCGGCTCACGAGCTGCAGCTACAGAAATTCATTTTTCACTATCACTCTTCACTCAACAGTTCTGTCCATTTGCTCCTCGCATCCGGCACCTGCCATACTGCTCCGCTACTTTCAAGTGCATTAAACATTGGTACCCACTCAGCAGGACCTTTTGATTCCATAAGGATCTGATACCTTCTCATTTCAAGAATTGGTTCCAATGGATCAATTAACACAGGGCAAGCTTCAACACAAGCATTACAAGCTGTACAAGCATTTATTTCTTCTGGTGTGATTTTATCAAACAAACTCAAACCATCATCAAAATTTGTGATATCAAGATGACCGTTATGACCAGCTTTCTCTTTACTTATAAATTGTTTAGATCCTGTAAGGAGTTTTTGATGTATTTCTTCTGTACGGTCCCGGATATCCATCATCACTTTTCGTGGTGAAAGTTTTTTTCCTGTAAGATTTGCAGGGCACACAGCAGTGCATCTTCCACACTCTGTGCAAGTATAAGCATCAAGTAATGTTTTCCATGAGAGTCCCATGACGTCCTTTGCTCCAAACTCATGGCCTGCGTCCTCAACTTCTTGCGGTTGATTTGTTGCAGGAAGTCCAAGCATAGATCTTACTTCATTTTGAATCAAAGGCATGTTACCCATTTCACCACGAGGACGTAACCTGGAGAACCAAGTATTAGGGAAAGCAAGAAATATGTGCAGGTGTTTGCTGTACGCGAGATAAACCATAAACCCATACACAACCATGACATGTATCCACCACCCTATTCGTTCAATCCAAATCAACCAATCTGCTGACCAACCTGTAAACAATAATGGGCCTAGCCAACCACTAACTGGCAGAAAACCGGTAGATGGATAATGATCAGGATGTATTTGCTGCAGGACAGCATCCGCACTATTCATAGTAAGAATGGCGGTCACCAACATGATCTCACCAAGGAGAATAAGATTTGCATCAAGCCTTGGCCAGGCAGTCATTTCAGCTTTCCAGAATCTGGATAGTTTGAGAATATTTCTTCGAATCAGAAAGATGACAGTAGCCAGTAACGCTAGTGCTGATAAAACTTCGATAGTACCAATGGCAAGTGTATAAAACCATCCCAGGTATGGAGCAAAAAACCGATGTGTACCAAAGAACCCATCAACAAGAATTTCTATAAGCTCAACCTGGGTAAGAAGAAAAGCGGTATAGATAAAAAAGTGCAACACCGCCGGGATAAATCGCTTAAACATCTTTTGCTGACCAAAGGCAACGAGTAAAACATTCTTCCATCGTTGTCCCTCATCCCCTGAGATCCTTTCCCTTTTCCCGAAATGAATACTCTTCCATATCCGGTAAAACTGTTTACCCGCCCAGGTAAAGGCGACAATCGTAATGATGGTGAAAAAGATGATACTTATAGGCATTCGCGGGTATTCTTATCGGTAAACAAAGATTAGTAATTTTCCACATCTCTGACTACTTTCGCTTCACATTACTTTTTCGTCCACAAGGATGGGCAGTCGGATAAACCACGGTTATGAAGATTTTAGATGAAATACAGATAAAGCAGAAAATCAAGCGATTAGCGATTGAAATTCTGGAAAATAATTTTGAGGAAAAAGCCATTGTCCTGGTGGGTATCAATGCTAACGGAACCGGTTTTGCAAAACTCATCGAAAAACAACTCAAGAAAATCACGGAGATCCAGATTCAGATAGCAACGATACGTCTCAATCCCGCAGCTCCTTTATCCTCTCCTATTGACATTAACGTTCCAATAGAATCGCTCAAAGGTAAATGCATCATCCTTGTAGATGATGTGGCTAACACCGGAAGGACCATCTTCTATGCCTGCAAACCCATTATGGATATCCTGCCAAAGAAACTTGAGGTAGCTGTACTTGTGGATCGAAAACATAAAGCATTTCCGATCTACCCTAAGTATGTTGGTTTCTCCCTGGCCACAACGCTTAAAGAAGATATTGATCTCCAGATTCTGAATACGGATGAATGGGGTGTATTCCTGAATTAATCAATTACGCTTTGTAGGTTGATTGCTGAGCTTTGATGTCCTCTTTGATTTGAGGCATCATTTTCATGGCTTCCTCATAACCGATCTCATACATCTGCCTGATCTTTGTAAAATTGAACCTGCTATATTGGTATATCGCTTCAGGCTCAATGATCAGATCACAAAATTTTAATTCCGGTTCAATTGTATTGATCGCAGCAAGATTAAACGTCCTGGCGGCTACACCTGAGATAGTATTGACTTCTTCATAGGTAAGTAGTTTCCTGGGAATGAGATTGACAGCAATAATATAATTTGCAATCTCGCGAATCGGTGACACGGGCAAGTTCATTAGCAATCCTCCATCTGCATATAAGTATTCGCCAATTTTCACAGGTTCATACAATACCGGAATAGACGCAGAGGCTACGATTACATCATGCAAAGGACCTGAACTAACAATTTCTGCCTTTCCTGTGTTTAAATTAGCGATCGCTACAAAAAGTGGTTTCTTCAATTCCTCAAAATTGTTTTCCGGAATATATCGATTCAACATTTTACGCAGAAAAGTATGTCGTACGAATCCTCTATTGGGAATACGGAGTGAGAACATCCATATCAGGCTACGTTCACTAGCTATGGAGAGAATTTCAGCAGGAGTGTAACCATGTGCATACATTGCCCCTACGATACTTCCTGCGCTAGTCCCAGCAATGATGGAAGGAAAAATACCATTCTCCTCTAGTGCTTGCAGCACCCCGATATGAACAACCCCTCTTGTTCCTCCTCCTGATAAGGCTATTCCAATTTTATGCATGTGTGTTCTCGCTCATTCTTTATAGAAATGTAAATCTTTCTTTATTCTTGTTTAAATGCGGGCAACATACCCGGAACATAGGGTGCTCCAGCATTCTGCAAATCCATTTTAAACTGCCGGTACTCCTGATCCAATATGGTTCGTACACTTTGAACCATAGCATCCAATTCTTTTTCAGCAATAGCTAAACTTTCCTTATGTGTGGTTGTAGGTTCCGATGTACTATACTTGCTTTCATACAAAACCCTACCAATTCGGTCCGCAACAGAAGGTGGTGATGGTATATCCAGTTGTCCTTTTAACGGATCACCTGAAAGGGTTTGTTGTATATCGCGAAACTTAGTTTCAAAATAAATAACAGAATCCAGCCATTTATCTTCCGGTACTTCCATGCTGGTGATCGCTTTACGGATAAGACTTAGTTCACCAGATGCGGTATTAATAGAACTACTTATACTTTGAACCACACGCTGCAATTCTTCAGCCCTTCTCTTAAATTTAACCATAGAATTCAAATCTCCGGCAGGAAGGACATGGTGCATTAATGAAACAACATTAAAAGAAACTGGCTCACCAAATGTTACCATTTTCTCATCCTGCCATTTCGATAAGGTTGCGGTATATTTTCCTGGGGCAACTTGTGGCCCTTCCGTGATGCCTGCAAACGGATTATAAAAACCAGGCCCTCCACTTCTTACAGGATCCTTTGCTGCAGTCCTTAAATCCCAGGTTACTCTTTGAATACCTGCCTGGTCAGCCGGTAATTGCAACTTCCTTACTATGTTACCTGAAGCATCAGAAATACTAAGATATAAGCGTGTCTTTTCTTCCTTCTGTTCCTTTTTCAATTGCTCATAGGTAGGATACACATTGTCCTTTCCTGCTTTAGCAAGAGCTTCAGCATCTTTTATTCTTTGATCTTTTGATGAAATGACTTTATCCTTGACATAATACGTAAACAATGCTTCAGAACCATGGTTTGTACCCAGATAATAACTATCTCCTTGAAATCCTTTCTTTGGCAACCCCAGCGGATAACTATACTCAAAACTCTTCGCATCCCTTACCTGCATTAATATACCTTCCTTTGAAAGCTGATCCTCTTTCAAATTACGAAGAGGCGAATAATCATCCAATACATAAAACCCACGGCCAAAGGTGGCCAACACAAGATCATTTTCTCTTTTC
>DASXWI010000573.1:0-2130 GCA_036503755.1 Saprospiraceae bacterium
GAAGCTGAGATAATGTATTCATCTGCACACGATCCTCCATCAAGCGGGCCGCCATTGCCACCGGTCCAGGTAATTTCAGCCGGTGGAAAACCATCTAACAACACTACGATCGAACCATCACACACACCAAAGCATGTTGCATCAGTCACCGTACCCGTTAGTATCCCACATGCACCTGGTTGGACCACTACCGTATCAAAGGCAGAACAATTATTTATATCTGTTACGATCACAGAATACGTTCCTGGTGCTAAACCAGTGATCATTTGAGTCATGCCTCCATTGCTCCACACATATGTATATGGCGGTGTGCCGCCAAAAGCGGCCGCCGTTGCTGTACCATCATTGAGACCTTCTAAGGTTTCATCTGTCGCAAAGGCATTAGCATTAATCGCACTTGGCTCGGTGATTTCATAGGAAGCAACTACAAAACATAAATTTGCATCTGAAACTGTGACAGAATAAAAACCAACACAAAGTGCATCATTTATCGGGCCACTGGCTCCGTTATTCCATTCATACGTGAATGGTGCAACACCATTGATCACTTCAATGATTGTAATGGAACCATCGCATGAGCCAAAACAGAGTGAATTTTCAACACCTGCCTCCAGTAATAATTCCGGACAACCAAATGGATTGATGACGGCCTCTGCTGTTTCAGAACATCCGGCATCATCGGTCACTGTAACATAGTATATACCCGGTGCTAAATCTTCAATCAGGGATGTTGTTTCGCCATTATCCCATTCATAGGAATAAGGAGGAAGGCCATCCGTTGCCGAAACTTCTGCCGTGCCATCTTCTGCACCAACTCCGGTTTCGTCAGTAACATCAACTGTAAGTTCCATCGGATCAGGGATAGTAATCATGGCAGAACTTGTTTCAGTAATTCCTAACTGATCCGTCACAGTTACCGTATATGTTCCAGCCTCTATTACGTTGATTAAAGCGGTGGTTTCACCATTTGACCATTCATACGAATAAGGAGGAACACCACCGATGACTTCGGCTTCAATAGTGTTGTTTGGATTGCAATACGAATTATTTTGGGATACCATCAAATTCACCTCGATAGGAACATCCAGGGATAAGGTATACACAGTTCCATTTGACGGCGTGCCGCTGATAGGCTCACCATCAACGTTGGAAGAAAGGAATGGATCAGAAGCACTGCCCACGATAAAGTGTACATCGGTTGGAAGATCTTCCTCTTCATTATAATCGGCGACACCAAGGGCTGCACCTTCTATACCACCATAGAATACATCAGGATCCTCTATGGAACTTGGCCCAAACCGGAATTGAATTGTATTACTGGATTCGTACAGCCACATCTGGAAATTGATATACATATCCAGCGTGTTGTACTCTTCCATTTCAAAATAAGAACCAGCATTTTTGAATTCGAGTTTGAAGATGCGGCTGCCTGGTGCGCCTTCCACTACATAACTAATCGGGGACAAGGATACATCCTCCAATGCGCCACGGTCCATTAAATCAGTTTCAAAAGGAAAGATATAGGCAAATACATCGGGATCATTGGTTGGCGCTCGCATCATGGAGCCTGATCCGTAAAATATGAATCCACTCACATTATCTTCTATCAATTCGAAGGGAAATCCGATTGGGAAAAAGTATTCAGGTTCGTCCCATATCTCGCCGTTATTGATGGAGATAGGGTTGACCAGATCTGTATACGTATCACTTGACGTAGTCAGGGTGTACAGAAAGGTACCTTCACTTCTCGAATGGGATGACGTATGAAGTGGACTTGCTTTCGCTGGTTTTTGAGCGGAGCAAAAAGTGATACTGATGCAGAGTAAGATTACTGTGTAGTTGATTCGCAACATATAAAATGATTTTTTGGTGTTGAAAAAGCAAGATAGTCAAAAAAGGATTAATGCTAAAATCCGGAATAGTGTGATGAACGTTCCTGTTAATGTGCCACCACTACCTTCCGGGTCCATAACTCATTACCACTGACAGCACGCAATGTATAAACCCCGGCAGATAGATCTGCAAGATCTATAGTGCAATTCACCTCACCAGAAGAAAAGAGTACTTCCGGTAATGTGAGGATCAACTCACCCATGCTATTGTAAACATATACAGTGAGTGGTACTGTAT
>DASXWI010000574.1:0-1766 GCA_036503755.1 Saprospiraceae bacterium
TCCAATTTGTAATCACCAATATTCTCAACACCGAGATACACACTCCACTTTTCACCGAAGTCTTTTGTAACCTGTGCATTCATTAAGAAATAATCAGGTGAATACTCAGGCAACTGATATTCTGGTAAATTCAGAGATGTATCGGGAATACGCTGCTCCCCTAACCACTGAACTGTGTAATCAAACTTCCACTTGTTCTTGGTTTCGTATGCAAGGTTTACAAATGCTCTGTGTTGTGGAATCAATGGCTTCGTCAACAACCCTTCTGTGTAATCCGTTTTTACATTTAACCAACGATAAGCCATTCGTAAATCAAACCTTCTCATCAACTCATAATCAACCTGGAATTGAAGACTTTGTGAATACGACTTTCCATTTAATCCAAGGAATCGCGCCTCACGTGCCGTGTAATCAAGATCAACTACAACCTGATTCTGGAAATCAGTAAAGAAGTAATCAAGTGTGAACGTTCCTGATCTGTAATCAAGTGTGAAATCTTGAGAAAGGTTTAGACCATAATTCCATGCAACATCAGGTTTGAAGCCGTAGGCTTCCTTCGATTGAAGACCTGAAAACACAACCGTTCGTGCAGATGCCAACACACCGGAGTTTTCTGAAAGTACATTAGCAACGCGTGTTCCTTTTCCCGCAGAAGCGCGAACCGTAGTAGTTGGGGTAATATTGTACTTAACATGCAACCTTGGTGTAAAGATGGTTCCAAACAAACTATGCTGATCTACCCGAGCACCAGCTATCAACGAAAATTTTTCTAAATCATCGTAAGTGTATTCAAAAAAAGCACCAGGTACAATTTCTGTTCGCTTAAATCCAGACGTATCGGAAACAATTGTTGCTGATCCTTCAAACCGAATCCCGTGATCAACAACTAACGACTCATTAAAGTCGTCATACAAAAAACTCAAGCCGGTTTTGAACTTGTGCGAAGTGTTACTGATGATCGATTGATAGATAAGGTTTGCATAAAAGGATTCCTCATCGCCATCATGTAAATTCAATCCATAGTAGCTTCTGTGTTCGTGTTTTATTCCGGATAGTTGCAAACCAACACTTTTGTACGGCTTACTGGCAAACTGATATCCTATCTTGCCCCAGGCTTCATAGCGTTTCGTATTAATCTCAAAACCATATCGATTCGTTGTAAACTTATCCTGTTCGGTATCGAAATCTGTCTGACCGCCTTGCTTGCCATCCGTAAGAAACTTAACACCCACCTGCCCCAACAATCCCTTATTGTTATTATAAACCCATCGATTGATAAAATTCAATTGTGAGCCCGTTGGAAAATCCAGGAATGAATCGTCATTCTCATCCATTTCAATTGGCCGAGTACTACCATGTAAAAGAATTGTAGTGGCCCATTTGTCGCCAGTCACCGCTGAGTAGTTCAGGTTTAATTCCGAACGTGCCGATTGATTTACATAGCCGTTAAGAAAAAGTTTTTCACTTTCCTGCGGCTTTTTCATCTCAACGTTGATCTGCCCGGCAATGCTTTCATAACCGTTTACGACAGGACCAACCCCTTTTGTCACTTCAATGGAGTTAATCCAGGTACCCGGAATAAACTGAATACCTTGACTGCTGGCAAGACCTCGTACTCCAGGCATATTCTCAATGGAGATCATCGTGTTAGGCCCTGCAAGTCCAAGCATTTGAATCTGACGCGTTCCTGTAATAGCATCTGTAAAGGCTACGTCTACCGATGGGTTTGTTTCAAAGCTCTCTGAAAGGTTACAGCACGCAGCCTT